>NZ_DAMALV010000004.1:64885-122295 GCF_032069585.1 Moraxella sp. CTOTU48268 | reverse complement strand
ACGTTGGGTTAAGTGAAGCCCCAGGTGTCTCACCCAATGGACAACACTATATTTATTCCAATAAAAATGTCATTACCATTGTATCGAATGGCAAATCCATCAGTATTAGCCCATCCCAAAATGGCGTACCCAATGGCTTGATTTATGGACCACTTTGGCTCAATCCAGACGCCAATAATGTTTTACCTTAACCAAGCTACAAATAACATGAAGCATGTTTATCTCTTACCTCGTTTATGGTGCGCCGCTGTTATGGCAATTGTCATGGCAATTAGCTTGGCGATGACAGGCTGTCAGACCATGCGCTCGCCATCAACAACCTTATCTAACACCACCCTGCAAAGTTCAACCTCATTGCCCAAAGTCATAGCGACTGCACCCACCAATTTGCCGCACATGGATGCTCGCCAGCTGTCAGGCAAGTTAATTTTTATTTATTTAACCGGATTTGGGGAAAATCGCCAAGCGCAGCTGATTGAAACCCAAATCGATGGCAGCGATCCAAAGACTTTGTATGAGGTCAATGGGACGATAATGAGCTTATCCGCCAGTCGCTTAGGCGACCGCCTGATTTTTACGGTTCAAGCAGGCAAAAGTTATCCTAAAGTTGTTATCCTTGATAGAGCGACTTTGCAAGTCACTGAGGTTTCGGGGGCTTCTGCGGTTTCTGCCAAACGCACCCATAATTTTAGCGGCGCAATCTCCCCCGATGGGCGCCAATTGTTACTAGCAAATAGCCAACCGGGCAATCCAGAGATTTTTTTGACCGATAGTAGCGGCAATATAAAACAACAACTGACGCATCAACCAGCAATTGATTTAGCCCCTGTGTGGTTGCCCGATGGTCAATCCTTTATATTTACGTCGGATAAAGCCAAATTTTTACAACCGCAACTTTATCAATACCATTTTGCAAAACAACAATTTTTGCCTTTAAACTTGCCTGGTAAAACCAATGCCATCGCTCGGGTTAGTCCTAGGGGGCGTTTGATAACTTATGTCAGCGATAATAGCCAAGGCAGGCTCGCAGATATGGCAACTAAAAAAAGTATCGCTATCAATGATGAAGGATTGGCTGAACCTGCCAACTTTTCGCCCGATGGCAACTATTTGTTGTATTCGGCAAAAAATCGCATAAAAATCATCCCAGTACCAACCTTCGAGCCGTTGATACTGCAACAGTCGCCTGCTAATTGGACGATTCAGTTTGCCGATAGCAACCACCAACCATTTACCATTCGAGAGCCGATTTGGGTAACACCCTAAAGTCCATAACAATCAATTGAAATTCTATACTACGACCCGATAAAAAAAGTAATAATCATTAATGGAAAATTATAATGAACCTAGAAAAACCAACAGATGCTCACACACCTGACCCAGCCAATCCACAATTTGGTAGTGGGGCGAATGGTTATCCATCATCGTTACCGCAATACACGCAGCTTAGTCAAAACTTACCGGTGACCCAAAGCCAAATCAGTTATAACCACATTACTTATGCGTTGGCGCTGTTTAGTTATTTTACCGCGGGACTGACTTGGATTATTCCGATTGTGATGAATTATTTAAAGCGCGATGAGGCTAGAAACACGTGGCTTTATAGTCACTTTGATTGGCAAATCAAAACGTTTTGGTACAGCATATTTTTTTGGGTGATTGGTTTTGTCATGGTGATTTTTGCAACGGGTGGGCTGTTTTTTGGCGCCGCCGTTGATAGCAATCATACGATGGGTGGTAGCTTTATTGTCGGTGCTTTAGGCGGCCTGATAATCGTCGCCACAGTCTTATGGCATCTGTATCGCATTGTTCGTGGTTGGATTGCGTTGTCAAATGGTCGACCTGTGCCTTAACCTTCGATTAAAAGACTTTAAAAGCTAAATCCTACAATCTATACTCTAAATACTCTGGGTTGATAGCTGATATGATAGTTACTAAAGGCGTTAAGGTAAAGAAAATTGCAGGTGTTTATTTAGCCTCAACACTGATATAATAGCTTCTCTGATTTTGACGAGGTAGTCTAGACAGCGCGTCAACGGCTGCTATCTCTCAAGCTAAATAGGTTAGTTCTGCTTGTATAAAGGGCAGAGTCAATTAGATTCACCCATGCAATGTGAGTGCTTATTCAACTATGTATGCCTTTCTTCGTCCGTTCTTATTTAATACCGATCCTGAAAAAGCCCACGAAATCACGTTATCGTTACTCGAAAAATCGCAAAAATTTGGGATGCTCGGGTTTTTGTACGGTAAGCAAGAACTAATAACCGAATGTATGGGGTTAACCTTTACCAATCCGGTTGGTTTGGCAGCAGGGCTTGATAAAAACGGCGAATATATCGATGCGTTAGCGGCATTGGGTTTTGGCTACATCGAAATTGGTACGATTACCCCAAAACCACAGCCTGGCAATGAAAAACCCCGTCTATTTCGTATCAAAGAAGCTCATGCCATTATCAATCGCATGGGATTTAACAATAAAGGCGTCGATTATCTCATTGAGCAAGTCAAGCGTGCAAAATATCAAGGCATTTTAGGTATTAATATTGGCAAAAATGCCAGCACGCCGGTTGAAAATGCCCTAGATGACTATATTTATTGTCTAGAGCGAGTGTATCCTTACGCGTCTTATATTACGGTGAATATCTCCTCTCCCAATACCAAAAACCTGCGCGACTTGCAAAGTGGTGATGCGCTCACGGCGCTGCTTGATGGTATCAAATCACGTCACAGCCAACTCGCTAGCCAACATCAGTATTATGTACCATTAGTGCTGAAAGTTGCCCCAGATTTGGAAGAAGACCAAATTGATTATATAGCCAAAGAATTGGTGCGTTTTGATATTGATGGGCTGATTACCACCAATACCACCTTAAGCCGTAATGGGGTAGAAGATTATAAAACCAGTCAAGAAGCCGGCGGGCTATCAGGTCGACCACTCAGTCACCGTAGTACCCAAGTTCTTGAGCAGTTTGCCGAACGCTTACCGAGCTCAGTTGCGCTTATCGGCGTAGGCGGCATTGACAATGGTCAACGTGCGGTTAAAAAAATTGAAGCAGGTGCGGATTTGATTCAGCTCTATAGTGGTTTGATTTATGAAGGACCTGAGCTTATTCAAACCTGTGTTGAAGCCATTGACGGTTATCGTCTAAGCCAACATTCGCCGTCTAATTTGTAAATCCCATGATACGAGCTTGACCCGATGACTTTGTTAGATATGGTAGTGTTGTTTGTATTGTTTATGGGGTTGTGGCAGGGATTTAATAATGGCTTAATGCGCTCACTGGTGGGCATGTTTGGTTGGCTATTGGCACTGCTGCTAGCCAGTTATTTGGCAAAACCTTTAGCACCGTTTTTTGTGTCATTCACTGGCTCAACCGGCCTTAGTATCATTGCGGCATTCTTGGCAATTGGCTTATTTGTCATTGTAGGACTGCAAATCGTATTATGGGTGATGAGTAAAACCTTGCAGGGGCTTAGACTGAGCATTCTAGATAAATTGGCGGGCGCAGGGTTTGGCTTGGTCAAAAATTTGGTCATTGTGTTGATGGTGCTGAGTTTATTGGCGCCTTTTGTCGGTCAACGTGACTTTTGGCAGCAGTCTAAGTTTGCCAATGCGCTACTGCCAATGGCACCTTTTGCGACCCAAATCACCCAACAGCTTGCTACCACGCTGGGTAAAACCGCTGCCGATAAAATGGGTCAATAGTGGGGCAAATGGGCCAATAGCATTGGTAAGTTTAACTGACGGCTAACATCTTCTAAGCCGCCAAATAAGGTAGTTTCATTCAATTTTCATCAGGTCTCATAGCCATCCGTGAAAAATCAAAGGGGTAAAATATGTGTGGAGTTGTCGGTATAGCCGCTCACAGTCCGGTTAATCAAATGCTATACGATGCGCTGACTATGCTGCAGCATCGCGGGCAAGATGCTGCGGGTATTGTGACATGTCAAGATGGACGTCTGTTTTTGCGTAAAGAAAATGGCATGGTGCGCGATGTGTTCATGACCCGTCACATGATGCGTCTTGTCGGTAATCAAGGCATCGGGCATGTACGTTACCCAACAGCTGGTACGTCTAGCAGTGCGGAAGCTCAGCCTTTTTATGTCAATTCGCCGTATGGTATTACCTTGGCGCATAATGGTAATTTGACCAACGCAGAAGAGATTGCCAAAGAACTGTTTATGGAAGATATGCGCCATATTAATACCGATTCTGATTCAGAAGTCTTGCTCAATGTGCTAGCGCATGAGATGCAAAAACTCGGTATCCAGCATCCAAGCCCCGATGATATTTTTGAAGCGATGACATCCGTCTACAAACGTATCGAAGGCGCGTATGCGGTAGTCGCTATGATTACAGGCTATGGTATTTTGGCATTTCGTGACCCCAATGGTATTCGTCCGCTGATTTTTGGTCAACGATTAGCGGAAAATGGCGGTTTTGAATATGTGGTGGCATCTGAGTCAGTTGCGTTAACCGCATTGGGTTTTGATATCGTTCGAGATGTGAAGCCCGGTGAAGCGATTTTTATCGATGAAAACAATAACTTCTTTAGTCGCCAATGTGTCGAAGCCAAAGAGTTTAGACCTTGTATTTTTGAATATGTCTATTTTGCCCGCCCAGATTCGATTATTGATAATATTTCTGTTTATAAAGCCCGTATGCGTATGGGCGAGACTTTGGCGCAGAAGATCATCAAAGAATGGGGCGAAGATCACGGGATTGATGTGGTTATCCCTATTCCTGATACCTCACGTACTTCTGCGATGGAACTTGCCCAGCATCTAGGCGTAAAATACCGTGAAGGCTTTATGAAAAACCGCTATATCGGTCGCACCTTTATTATGCCAGGGCAACAGCAGCGCAAAAAATCGGTGCGTCAAAAATTAAGCGCAGTGCCTTTTGAATTTAGAAATAAAAACGTATTGTTGGTCGACGATTCAATTGTACGTGGCACGACTTGCCACGAGATTATCCAAATGGCACGTGATGCAGGCGCCAATAATGTGTATTTTGCCAGTGCCGCGCCACCCGTCAAATATCCCAATGTGTATGGTATTGACATGCCAGCGCGCAATGAGCTGATTGCCTCAGGTCATAGTGTGGAAGACGTTTGTAAAATCATCGGCGCGGATCGTTTGATATTCCAAGATTTGGATGATTTGATTGAAGCGGTACAAGACAAACACAGCGATGCCAAAAAATTTGACTGTTCGGTATTTGATGGCAAATACATCGCCGGTGGTATTGATGAAGACTATTTGGATGAATTGCAGCGTAAACGCAGTGATAAAGCCAAACAGAAAAAATCTGGGATACAAGACGTGGCGGATACGCCTGTGGATATTGTCGGGGTGCAAACCGAGGTATAAGTTATCCTACATAAAAAAAAGCCCAAGTTGGGCTTTTTTTATGGCTATTGAAAACCCATCAGATTCAATCCCCATAAAAATCCATTAAGGCTAGCAATCCCTACTAGCATACTTAGCAGTAATTGCTTTTTCCAATGATAGCTGAGCAACACCACTAAAAGCGCCAATATCTCTGCCACAAGCAATGGCGATAAGCCCAGACTCACAATCATAGCGTTGGGCATAGGCTTGGGCTGCTGCCAATGCAAGGAAGTTAAAATCAACAGCGTCATCACGGATAATGGCAATGCTTTATTCACCGCGAGCAACAAGGGAGCATCCAATAATCGCTTTGGCAAAATTAGTGGGGTTAAGCGGGTGAGAAAAGTCACCAACGCCATGGCAAAAGTAGCGGCGACTAAATAAAAGTTATCAGGTGGTGTGTTCATAATATTCTAACGATTAATGGATAAATTTTTTAGCGGTTGAGCTGTCAGATAGTTTGAACTATCAGAGAGCTTGCTCATGAGCAGATTTATTGCCCATCAAAAAATGGATGATAATGAGTCCCAAACTCACGCAAATCGCTGATAGTAAAAGCCAATCGGATATAAAATAAAACGCCGCTATAAATGCAATGATGGCAATGAAAATGGGATAGTAAGCCTTGACTGCTTTAAACTGCTCGTAGGCTAAAATAGCAAATAAGCACACTAACGCAAAATCCAAATGGGGCACCCAATCATTGAGCCCTGCACCTACCAAAATGCCTAATATGGTACCGATAACCCAATAACACTGATTGAGCAAACTCACCGGTAGTATCAGTCTTTGGCGTTCATTTTCATGAAGGGTGGTTAACACGGAGAAAGTTTCATCGGTTAACGCAAACAAGCAATAAAATCGACTGATAGGATTGGTTGGTAATTGTTTTAACAAAGGAATGGCATAAAAAGCATGGCGCAAATTTATCGCTAAGGTATTGCTGGCGATGGTTGAGATTCCAACCCCGCCCGCTAACAGCGCGATAGAAGCATATTGCGCCGCACCCGCGTACAACACCACACTAGATAAAATCGCCGCCCATATAGGCAGTTTTGCTGCCACAAACAACACGCCAAAGGCAATTCCTGCAGGTATATAGCCCATTGCTACAGGAAAACTTACTTTAAACGCCTGTTGCCATAACCCATTTTTTATTAATTCATTTGTCATCATTGCTATTCTTGTTTAAATTTTAGCCATAAAAATACCCTAGCAAGTAGGGTATTTTGCCGCTCAAACCATTTATTGATTATCTAACACTTTGTTGTCGTACATAGGCGCATTGCGGTCTTCAAAAACCACTTCGTCCTCAACAAATTCTGGTTTGACTTCGACAATAAAGTCTTTGCGTGACATACCGAGCCACAGTGGAATTGCACTGGCGATATACACTGATGAGAAAGTACCTAATATCAAGCCAATGAGCAATGCTACTGAGAACCAATGTAAGCTTTCGCCGCCAAGCAGCAGCATCGCGACAACCACCAGCAACACCGTTGAAATGGTCATAATAGTACGACGTAGCGTTTCAGTGAGCGATAAATTGACAATTTGCGTTGGACTAGCACCACGGACCCGGCGGAAATTCTCACGGATACGGTCAAAGACGACGATGGTATCGTTAATCGAGTAACCAATCAGTGATAACACCGCAGCAAGCACGGTCAAATCAAACGGCCATCCGAAAAGTGCGAAAATACCCACGGTGATAATACTATCATGAAATAACGCCAACACCGCGCCTAAGGCTAATTTGGCTTGGAAGCGCACCATCACATAAATAAACATACACACTAATGCCAGTGCCGTTGCCCCTAAGGAGCTGATATAAATCTCATTACCGACTTGGCTGCCAACCACATCAATGTTCTTGATGGTGGCATTGTTGTTGGGTAAATCTAACGCCGCATCAAGAGAGTTTGATAACCCTTCGATTTGTTTTTGCGGGGGCAGGCGTACCAAAATTTCTTTGTTACTGCCCAAATATTGCACCACACTGTCATTGATTTTATGGCTTGCTAAGGCTGACTGAACTTGGGCTTGTTGCACGGGTTGCTCATAAACTACCGTGGCTGACACACCACCAGTAAAATCTAAGCCTAGATTTAAACCTTTGGTTAAAATAGCGACCAAACTAAGAATCGTTAAGATGGCGGAAAATATGGCAAAAGGTTTAGCTACCTTTAAAAAATCAATAATACGCCGCCCCGCAAAGAGTTTTTCACCGCCAAAACCCTCTGCCGAAAATTCAGCACTGGCAGTGTTAGCCAGCGCTAACCCAGCGTTTTGGGTTGTATCGGTAGGAGTAACAGGCTGCTTGACCAAATTTTTATTCACCCCTTTACCATTACGGCGCGGCGTTCTGCGGTGCTGTGTATTTGATACCATTTCATCGCTACGACGTACACCCAGCTCGGAGAGTTTTTGCTCGGGGTTAATGGGTTCTGAGCCGTCTAAACCGTCTAGATCCTCTAACTTGTCATCATTCATTATTCGCTCCTTAACCAATACTTAGGCGTTTGACAGTTTTGCGGTAGCCATAAGCTAACTGTACCAGTGCACGCGTGACGGTCACTGAGGTGAAGATAGAGCTGGCAATACCAATGGCTAAGGTGACAGCAAAACCTTTAATCGGACCTGTACCAATCGCAAATAAAATAAATGCGACAATCAAAGTAGTCAGCTGCGCATCAAAAATACTGGTAAATGCGCGATTAAAACCCGCCACAATCGCAGATTTGGGTCTGGCGCCGTTGGCAAGCTCTTCGCGGATGCGTTCAAATATCAGCACGTTGGCATCCACCGCCATCCCGATGGTTAACACGATACCTGCGATACCCGGCAGGGTTAGGGCAGAACCAATCAATGACATGATGGCTAAAATCATCATTAAGTTAAAAATCAACGCGATATTGGCAATCAAACCAAATAAACGATAAAAAATAATCATAAATAAAAAGACGAGTAAGTAGCCGACTTGGGTAGAGAACATACCTTTTTGGATGTTATCTTGTCCCAATGATGGACCAATAGTACGTTCTTCAACAAAATACATGGGCGCCGCTAGCGCACCTGCACGAAGTAACAAAGCCAGCTCTGAGGCTTCTGCATTACTATCTAAACCCGTGATTTGGAAAGTTGAGCCAAAGACGCCTTGAACGGTCGCTTGATTGATAATATGGCTTTCTGCGTAAGGTGTTCTTACTTCTTTATTTTGACCCGTCACTGGGTCTGGCTGGAAGGTGACACGCTGCTTATTTTCAATAAACAGCACCGCCATTTGTTTGCCCACTGATTTTGCTGTGGTATTTTGCATCAAACGACCACCCGCGTTATCTAGCGTGATATTCACTTGGGGGCGACCGTTTTGGTCCATCCCTGCTTGAGCATCCTGTACGTTTCGACCGGTGACCACAGCTTGACGTTCCAATAAGGTCTTTTGTGGGCTGTCGACTTCACCAAATGAGTAGGCTTCAGTGCCTGCAGGCAATACCCCGGATGGATTGGCTTGGAAGGTATTGTTTTGCTCAGAGACCATACGAAATTCGAGATTGGCGGTACGACCAATGACCCGTTTGGCTTCTGCGGTATCTTGCACACCGGGTAATTCCACCACAATACGATTGGCACCTTGTGATTGCACCACGGCCTCAGCCACGCCTAGCTCATTAATACGGTTACGCAAAGTCGTCAAGTTTTGGGTGACCGCATCTTGAGAAATTTGTGAAATCGTCGACTGGGTCAAGGTCATGTTAATCGCTGGACCCCCCGCATTGATGAGCGGTTGTAATTCGTAATTTGTCCCAAAGCGACTACGTAACACATTCATGGCTTGATCACGCGCGGCATTATCGACAAAGTTTAAAGTCAGATTATTTTGCCCTGCTTGTAAATTGGTCACGGCAATTTTTTGGTTGCGTAGCTCTGTACGAATATCTCGAGTTAAGTTTTCCAAACGCTGAGAGACGGTTTTGCTCATATCAACTTCTAGTACAAACCGTACACCACCCCGCAAGTCCAAGCCTAATTTAATAGGATTGCCACCAATATTACGTAGCCATGCTGGCGTGGTTTGTGCCAAGTTTAGTGCCACCACGTAATTGTCGCCAAGCTTTTCTTTTAGCACTTGTTGCGCTTTAAGCTGCGTTTCAGTCGACTCATCACCAATTTTTAACAAAGCTGATTTACCATCAAAACTGTTGTTTTTGGTTGGGATGTTGGCGGCATTTAGGATGGTTTCCGCTTGCTTTAGCACATCATTGGTCAATGTGGTACTAGCGGAAGCCCCCGTGATTTGAACGGCGGGCTTGTCTGGATAAAGGTTTGGTAGGGCATACAGGGTGCTCAGTAGCAGCACAATGCCGATTAAAAAGTATTTCCAAGCAGGGTAGTGCATAATCTTGACTTCTTAAACTTGATTTTTTTAGGTAACTAGTTGTTCTACTAGGTCTATTAACCGTAGGGCTATTAACCGCGATCAACAAGGCATTACAATATCATAATAGCCAGTTGGCAACCTAACAGAATGCTAGGTCGCCAACCTGACAGGTGAGCTGCATCAGCAATTATTTAAGACTATCAATGGTACCCACAGGTAATACCGAAATGATTGAGGCACGTTGTACCATCACCTCTTGGGTAGTATTTAATGCTACAACCGCATATTCACCTTGAAGTTTTTTGATTTTCCCCATCAAGCCACCGGCAAATACCACTTCATTGCCTTCTTTAATGGCATCAATCATTTGACGATGCTCTTTGTTACGACGGCTTTGTGGTCGGATAATAATGAAGTAAAAAATAGCAAAAAAAGCCAATGGTAATAGCATTTGCATAATGGTGGAAGCACCCGTTCCAGTAGGTGCTGCCGCCGCACCTTCCGCATGGGCAGATTGGATAAATGCTAAAATAGCGGTAAGTAGCATAGTTAAAATACCCTTAAATTGAGATTTAGTCATAAAACAGTGATAAAAACAACCTGTAATGATAACCGATTTAGCCAAATTAATAAATGATTAACCCTTGTTTGCTGAAATAATTCAGCGCTAGGAAGATGAACGGTGAGTAGAAAATCCAGCGATTTTGGATGGTTTTGGATAATAAGGTCAAAAATTTTTATCGGAATTATTCACTATTTTATGCTTGATTATTAACAATGACGTAACAATAAAGTTAATGGTTATGCTATGCTTAGTTGTAACAAATTATTTCTTTTAGGGTCAAACAATTGGTGTTACCAATTGAAGGAAAATCTCATGACTATGACGTTAAATTTTCAACCGATTGATAAAATCCGAAAGCAAGTAAGGTCAAAATTATGGTTAGGGTTAGTCATGGCGACTTCGTTAACCGCCCCAACGCTGGCAAATGCTGAAATCACCCAGCGTGATATCGATAATTACGGTACTGCGATGGCGGCTGCAGCAAATGCCAAAAGTATTTCGCGCGTTGCAAGTCTAGTAGCAGATGATGCCTTGATATCTGTGTCGCGTAAAGGAAAAACCACCACCTTAAATAAAACCAATTATCTAAACCTCTTGCAAAACAACTGGTCAAAAGCAACGCGATATGGCTATGATATACAATTAAACAATGTGGTATCTAGCGGTAACCATGCCAAAGCAGATGCGATAACAACAGAAGTCATCGTCGAAAATAACGTAACGACACGTTTAGTAACAACTTCACGTATTACCTTCGCTGAAAGCGGTAACTCAGTGTTATTGTCCAGGGCGATTAGCCAACTTGTGATTGAAAAGCACTAATTTAGTGGTGTTAAAAAGGGTGGTACAAAAGTTTTGTGCCACTTTTTTTATGGATTCTAGTATAATTTCAGCCAATATTTAATTTCACGGGCTTGAAATCACAGCCGTTTTTTTATTTATAATGTCAAATTTTAGCTTATATTCTTCCATAGTTTTATGCTATGGGATGGGTATATGTCCTACATCTAAATTGCAAAAAAGAGCTAGGAATTATCATGTTGCTTTCGATAAGCCATTCATCAAAAAAAACTATCAAACCGTTAAGTTTAGCTATTTCCTCTATTATTTTGGCAGCCTGTAGCAGTGCGCCAACCACCAGCACCACCAGTCCAGCCGGTAAACCTATGATTGGATCATCCAGTCACAGCAAAAGCACGGTGCGTAGCGCGCAAGAAAATGCCGCCCTACTGGATATGGATAGTTTGGATGAACTTGAAGGCTTACTTGAAGCCACCGACATGAGCATGGTAGAGAATAACGCTTTGTTGGTTCAGCGCTATGGTAATTTGTGGGATAGACTGCGCGTCAATTTTCGTATGAACTCAAATGTGTACGATCCGCGTATTGAAGCGCAAAAAAGTTGGTTTATTAGCCGCCAAGACTATCTAAACCGCTTAACAGCGCGTGCTAGCCGCTATTTATACTACACGGTGCGAGAAGCTGAGCGTCGCAATATTCCAACGGAACTGGCATTATTGCCTGTTATTGAAAGCTCTTATGATCCCAATGCCAATAGTAACGCATCTGCTGCAGGGTTATGGCAGTTTATTCCAAGTACTGGTCGTATTTATGGGTTGAATCAAACCAGCACCTTTGATGGTCGCCGTGATGTGATTGAGTCAACCCGTGCTGCTTATGACTTTTTGACCGCATTGTATAACCAGTTTGGTAGTTGGGAGTTGGCATTGGCATCGTACAATGCCGGTCCAGGCCGTGTCCAATCTGCGATTAATTACAATGCAGCACGGGGGTTACCAACGGATTATTGGTCGCTCAAATTGCCCACTGAAACGATGAACTATGTTCCTCGGTTTTTGGCTGTGGCGCAAATTGTCAAAAATCCGAGTACCTACAATGTGTATTTACCCGCAATTGCGAACCGTCAGCATTTTAGAAGTGTCCCTGCCAATGTTGGGGTGAGCTTGTATGAAATTAGTAGTTTGACAGGCGTAAGCTACGATGAACTGCGTGCCCTAAATCCTGCGTTAATTGCAGGTACGGTAGATATGTCAGGCCCAAGCCGTATTCTGATTCCCAATGATCTCAATGAATCAATTGACCGTAAAATCACCCAGTTACGGGGTAATGGTTATATGAGTCAGCAAGGTTATTTGGCAAATAATAGTTATGTCACCCCTAAAACTACTACGTCTACTTATAACACACCGCCGACAAACTTTGGCAACCAAACTAGAACCACAACCGCAAGTCAAGGTGATTCGCTCACTGCCGCCCAACAAGCCTATAGCAAAAAAGAAAAAGTTACCTTGCCATCCTCTAGCAGCGACTTGGCGGCGATGGCAAATAATATGGTTAAAAACCAAACCACGACTTATATCGCCCCCATTCCTAGTGCGCCAAGTATCCAAAGCCGTAATACGGTAATCAAAGAACCGCCGATTACCGCCACTGAGCAAAAAATGGTGACCGCTGAAATGCAGTCTAGCAATACACTACCAACGACTTCAGCGATTGTCACTGCCAATAACACCGTTGTGCAAGAACCGCCTTTGTCCAATCAAGAGCGTAACTTAATTGCTAAAGAAATCGAACAAACCGCACCACAAGTAGAGCAAGCCATTAACCCTGCCGATGGCCATATCAAGCTCAATGCCATTCAGACCCAGCAATCTGTGCTAGAAGCCAAAGGTGAGACCAAAAAACTCACTTACGAAGAACCACCCGTGGTGTTGCCAAAAGAGGTCAAAATTACCCAATCATCGAGTTTAAATGGCAAAGCACCCAGCACGGCGCAAGCAACCACGAGCAAACCTGTCACTGTTAGCAAACCGGCTGCTAAAAAACGTCCGAGCGGCACACGTAGCACCTATCAAGTCAAAGCTGGCGACACCTTGGCAAATATCGCCAGTCGCATGGGTGTGAATTGGCGAGATATCGCTGAATGGAACCAAATTGATCCAAATGCCGCCTTGCTAGCAGGTTCAACACTTTACTTATACAACGCCAAGCCTATCGAACCCAAACTAGTGGAAGCGCCAAAACGTAAAGCCAATAGCTATATCGTGCAAGCGGGGGATACCTTGACAGGCATCGCCGACAAGTTTGATTTAAATGTCAGTGAGTTAGCAAAATTTAATAATTTGCCTGTAACTTATCAAGTTCGTACCAACCAAAATTTGTGGTTAATTCCAGACAAAATGCCGAAGCCGACCGTGGCACAGCCCGGAGCGCAAAAGCCTGCCCCTGCTAGAGCTGAAGTTCAACCGGTATCAAGTCGTTATACGGTTCAGACGGGTGATACCTTGTCGGGTATCGCTGATCGATTATCCGTATCGCCCAAAGATATTGCTGATGTCAACGGTTTTAACACCAATTATCGTGTGCAAAAAGGGCAAGTCATCATCGTGCCTGTCACAGTTGAAAAGGTCAAATATGCGCTAGCTGGCAAATCGATTAACTACACGGTACGCCCAGGTGATAGCTTAGGTAGCGTCGCCAATAACTTTGATTTAACGGTAGCAGCTTTAGCCAAAGCCAATTATCTAAAACCGACGGCAAATTTAATTCAAGGGCAAAAACTGGTTATTCCTCAAGCAGGATTGGGTACGGTGGCTAGCGTGACAGCGACCCGCGAACCGATGAGCAAGCAGGACTCTGCAAAACCAGAGAGCAAAAAAGAAACAAAAAAAGAGACCAAAACAGCCAAAGATACCCAATCAGAGGATGATAACAAGCCAGCGTCAAAACCAGTAAGCAAATATAGCCGTGGTGATACGCAAAGCTACCAAGTAAAATCTGGTGATAGCCTGACAAACTTGAGTGCAAAATATGGCGTTTCCAAAAGCGAACTTGCCGCTTTAAATAACTTAAAAGGTAATGAGTCGTTATTGATTGGTCAAAACATCAAAATCCCGAAAACCACAACAACCTATAAAGTTAAAGCAGGCGAAGGCTTAATTTCTTTGGCGGGACGCTTTGGCATCAGCCCTAAAGAACTGGCTAGTCTAAATAACTTGTCACCAACAGCATCGCTCAAAGTGGGTCAAACCATTACAGTGCCAAGATAGATGAACCAAAGCTTGCCAAACAAAAAGACCACTATGTAAAATAGTGGTTTTTTACTTAAGTTTTTACTCAGTTTTTATACTTAGTAAGGAAATTATAAGGCAATAAAAAAGCGTATTTAATTAAAAATACGCTTTTTTAGCTATAAAGAGATAAGGGTTAATTAGTTAACGATATCTTTTAAACTTTTGCCTGCTTTAAAGCTTGGGACTTTGCTTGCTGGGATTTGGATTTCTTCTTTAGTCTGTGGGTTACGGCCAGTACGTGCTTGGCGTTCTTTGACACTAAACGTACCAAAGCCAACGAGCGATACAGTATCATTAGCTTTCATCGCTTCGCCAATCGTTGCGATAAAGGCATTTAATGCTTCAGTTGATTGGGCTTTAGAAAGGCCACTTTTTTTAGCAATGCTATCAACTAATTCTGACTTATTCATAAGAATATCCTTCAAATTTTTAGGGATGAAAATAAACGTTATATATACAAAGCACACGCTTGGCAATTAATTAGGCTCAAAGCCTTAAGTATCAAGTGCTGCATAAGTAATTATGATTCGATTATAAGTAAACTCCAACGGCTTCACAAGCAGTTTAAGCATAATTTCTGTGGAATTAAGCATTGATTAACGTGTTTTTGCAAAATATAGTGGTTAGCACACCAAACGATAACATTTTTTTTCAACAAAAATCGCTAAAACTTGTTATATAAAACCATATGGCTAAAATCAATCTAGCCATTATGCTTTTATTAGCAGCCAATATGAATATTGAACGACTAGCATTGTTTTATACCAGACTTACAATAATTAATGTTATTAACAACCTTTTGAAGTTACACTATCGACAAATTACAAAACCCATATTTGATTAATTTTGTGGAAATTTAATGAACGATAATTTTCAAACTTCGACCAATGCCCCAAGCAATATAGCCACGACAGCGCTCAATGTTGTATTAGTGATTATTGAAACCTTGCTGACCCTGTTGCTACGTTTCGATGCGGATCTTCGTAAGGTTGTCTATCCTTTAGCCACTACCAATACCGTCGTCCGTATTCATGCTTATGTCCCAAGCGTCACTTTTTATATGACCTTTACGGTTAATGGTATTTTGCTAGACAGCCAATTACAGCCTTCTCAGCAGGTCGATGTGACCATCAATGGCTTTACTTGGCAAATCGCCCAAAATTTATTTACCAACCAGCCTAAAGCCATCGAGCAGCTACAAATTCGCGGCGAAGCACAAAAGATGGCAGAGGTGAAGGCTTTTTTACATCAAATTGGTATCAATCAGTTATTACAAGTCATCACAAAGGCAGTCAAAGGTGATAAAGATAAGCAAAAAACCAAAAAGCCTATCAAAACCGATGCTGACTACAAACAACAAGTTGAGACACTCAATAGCCAAGTCAACGCCGCAAATCTACAAAAAACAGCGCTTGAAGCACAAATTGTAGAATTAAAAAGTAAAAATCAATGGATGAAACGCGCGGCAATCGCATTTTTTGTATTATTCGTTATTTGCGCGATTGGCTGGGCGGTAAAATAACAACCATTGCCTGCATTGCTTTGATAAAAGTCGCTTATCATTAAACAAATAAATCTGAGAAATAAATAAATCCGAGTGTTTTAGTAAGAATTAATCTTGACTAAAAGACTCGGATTTTCATATAATAGTCCTACCAACCATAAAACGCGTTTTCACAGCTTACGATGCTTTAACAGATTTAAATTTTTAACTTAAGTGGGGCTATTATGCGATTGACAACCCGAGGACGCTATGCAGTGACGGCGCTGCTAGATTTGGCATTGCAAGAGCAAAAACATGAATTGGCTGTGTCATTGTCTGATATCGCAAAACGTCAAGAGATTTCTATTTCTTATCTTGAGCAGTTGTTTTCAAAGCTGCGTAAAAAAGGTTTGGTGGTAAGCACTCGTGGGGCATCAGGTGGTTACCATATTGCCAAACCCATCAATGAAATCTCAATTATGAGTATTATTTCAGCAGTTGATGAGTCGGTTGATGCTAGAGCGTGCGAAGGTAAAGGTAACTGCCAAGATGGCGCCATGTGTTTAACCCATGATTTATGGAATGGCTTGTCAGAGCAAATTGAAAATTATCTGTCCACCGTGACATTAGATACGCTCATTAATCGTCAAATTATCCGTGAAATTTCTGAGCGTCAAATTTTGATGGTTGAAGACATGCAGGATAAAAATCAGTCTGCGGTAAACCCAATGACAGAGGCACCCGTATCGCAACGATCAAAGAAAATCAGCAATAAAGTTAGTAACAACAGCAAAACCTTACAACAAAATTCCGGGGAGAATTTGTTAGCATGAATAAATTAGTCTATTTAGATTATGCCGCGACTACACCAATTGATGAGCAAGTCGCCCAAAAGATGATGAAATACATGACCTTTGATGGCGTGTTTGGTAATCCTGCCTCACGTTCACATGGGTTTGGTTGGCAAGCGGAAGAAGCAGTTGAAACCGCACGCGAGCAAATCGCGGAGTTAATCAACGCCGATCCACGTGAAATTGTATTTACTTCAGGTGCTACTGAGTCAGACAATTTAGCGATTAAAGGGGTGGCACAGTTTTATAGTGGTAAAGGCAAACACATCATTACCAGTAAAATTGAACATAAAGCCGTGCTAGACGTCTGCCGTGAATTAGAAACAGAAGGTTTTGAAATCACCTATTTAGACCCACAGCCAAAGACAGGTCTGATTACAGTTGATCAAGTCAAAGAGGCTATTCGTGAAGATACCATTTTAGTGACCCTAATGATGGTTAACAATGAACTTGGTACCTTAACAGATGTCGCGGCGATTGGTGAAATCACACGTGAAAAAGGTATTATTTTTCATGTCGATGCGGCGCAGGCAGCCGGTAAAACTCCGATTGATTTGGAACAATTAAAAGTTGATTTGATGAGTTTTTCTGCGCATAAAATTTATGGTCCCAAAGGTATTGGTGCCTTATATGTTCGCCGTAAACCGCGTGTGCGTCTAAAATCACAAATGCAAGGTGGTGGTCATGAGCGTGGTATGCGTTCAGGTACTTTGGCAACGCATCAGATCGTAGGGATGGGTGAAGCCTTTGCCATTGCTGGCAAACGTATGGCAGAAGATGAAGCCAGACTGACAAAACTGCGCCAACGTCTGTGGGATGGCTTAAAAGAGCTTGATGAGGTTTATCTTAATGGTGACATCAATCACAGCATTCCAAATATCGTCAACATCAGCTTTAACTTTGTAGAAGGCGAATCCTTGATGATGTCATTGAAAGATTTTGCCGTGTCGTCTGGTTCTGCTTGTACATCAGCGACGCTTGAGCCTTCCTACGTATTACGCGCGATTGGATTATCAGATGAGCTTGCTCACAGTTCAATTCGTTTTAGTTTGGGACGTTATACCACCGAAGAAGATGTTGACCATGCGATTGCTGAGATGCGAACCGCGGTTGAAAAATTACGCGCTTTATCACCGCTTTGGGATATGTATAAAGAAGGCGTTGATTTAAATAGTGTAGAATGGAATGAACATTAATTTGAATTAAAAATTAATTTCCATTAAAAATTTATTCAATCGAATTAATAAGTAAAGATTAGTCAGTTACGTTTGACGTAACCAGCCAAAAGGAAAATGAAATGGCCTACAGTGATAAAGTGCTTGACCATTATGAAAATCCACGCAATGTGGGTAACTTAGATAAAGATGCCAAAAATGTCGGTACCGGTATGGTCGGCGCGCCAGCCTGTGGTGATGTGATGCGCTTGCAAATCCAAGTGGGTGATAACGGTATTATTGAAGATGCGCGCTTTAAAACCTATGGCTGCGGTTCAGCCATTGCCTCAAGCTCATTGGTCACAGAATGGCTTAAAGGCAAAACGCTGGATGAAGCTAGCGCGATTAAAAACAAAGATATCGCTGAAGAGTTGGCACTGCCACCGGTTAAAGTGCACTGCTCAGTGCTGGCAGAAGACGCCATTAAAGCAGCGATTGAAGATTATAAATCTAAAGCCAATGCTTGATTGATTGTACGATTCTAAAAGTCTTATTGACTCATCCTCAATAAGACTTTGGCTCAGTTACTTAAAGTGAGTCGCTTGAAGATTGAAATTAGTAGATGGGGTAGTAAAGTGATTGAATTATCAAACGATGCAGCTGAACATGTACGCGATTTTTTACAAAACCGTGGTCATGGCGAAGGTATCCGTGTGGGTATCCGTACCGCAGGTTGTTCTGGCTTAGCTTATGTGCTGGAATTTGTCGATGAGCCAGACCCTAATGACCAACGTTTTGAAAGCAACGGGGTTAGTGTATTTGTCGATCCAAAAAGCTTAGTTTATCTTAATGGTTTGAAAATGGATTTTGTCAAAGAAGGTCTCAATGAAGGCTTTAAATTTAGTAATCCAAACCAAAAAGGTGAGTGTGGCTGTGGTGAATCTTTCACTGTTTAATTTTTAATAATTTTTTTGTTCTTTATTATAGTCAGGGTTGGGTAGGGGAAATTGAAAATGGTTAATTATTTTGAGTTGATGAATTTACCCCAACACTATCAAATTGATATAGCCAAGCTTCAGCAGACCCTTCGCCAACTTCAATCTAAGTTCCATCCTGATAATAATCTTGATGCGTCTGTATCTGAGCAAAACCTTTCGCTATCTGCTAATACGGATGGTTTTTTGCGTGAATCAATCGCCAAATTATCCGCACTAAAGCCTGAGCAAGCGTCTGCTATTATTAATGAAGCCTACAATACGCTTAAAAACCCTGATTCTCGCGCGTCACATTTATTGGCACTCAAAGGCATTTCACAATCTATTAATCAGCCGATTCGTGATTTGGATTTTCTAGACGATGCCATGTCATTTCGTATCGATTTAGACGATGCTGATAGCCAAAGTATTACGCTACTTAGCAAAAAACTTACCGAGTGGCTAAATAATTATCAACTTGCCTTTGACGAAGTTTATCAAAAAATTGATAATCTCGCTGCAGCTGAGGTCAATGATGATACCTTAACCAAGCAAGCGATAGATATCATTCAAAAACTGCAGTTTTTGGTTAAACTGCAAGCAGATGTGGCAAAAACCACCGATGAATTAGCCCAGCAGAATTTTGATAATGATGACGATCTGTACGTGTAAATCATGATTAAAGGGTAAGTTGTCATAGCGTTTGTTAATTTATTTGGTTTATCATGTTTTTAATTTATAATACCATCCGTTTTGACTTTCTATAAAGATACAAACTAAGCTAAAGATATAACCTAAGCTGGTTTTATTTTCAAATTATTTTTTCTTTTTTTTAATTGGTCCAATTTATGTCGTTATTACAAATCGCTGAACCCAATCAAAGTGCCAAGCCCCATGCGCATCGTTTTGCTTTAGGAATTGACTTAGGAACCACGCGCTCACTGGTAGCGGTAGTCCGTTCAGGTGAGCCACAAGTGATTGGCGATAAAGTTAGTGAGTGTCAATCTAGTGACAATAACGCCAATGACGACAGTCAAATTGCTAATCGGGTAAAAGGTATCGATTGCCAAAAGCTTTTACCCTCGGTGGTGTATTTTGGCTTAGATGACAATGGTAATCCAGAAACTTTGGTAGGTAGTCATGCTGAAGCAATGGCAGAACAAGCACCAAATCATACTGTACGCTCGGTCAAACGGTTTATGGGTCGAAGCATCAAGGATATTAAGTTCAATCATCCTTATGAATTAGTCGGTGATGTCGATGTGATGCCAAGTATCCAAACCCCACAAGGTGCCAAAAATCCTGTTGAAGTATCAAGTATCCTGTTAAAACATCTGTATGACCGAGCAAAATTGGCGTTACCTGACAATAGTATTGTGGGCGCGGTGATTACGGTGCCCGCTTATTTTGATGAAGCACAGCGCCAAGCGACCAAAGATGCGGCTAAATTGGCAGGCATTCATGTGATTCGCTTATTAAACGAGCCGACTGCCGCCGCGATGGCGTATGGGCTGAACCAAGCACAAGACGAAGCGTATCATCTCATTTATGATTTGGGTGGGGGCACGTTTGACGTATCGGTGTTAAAGCTCAATCATGGTGTATATGAAGTGCTGGCAACGGGCGGTAATAGCGCACTGGGTGGCGATGATATTGACCGCTTGATCGCTAATTGGCTCATTCAACAAACAGGCCTGTATCCTTCAAGCATTGATAACCATCAAAAACAACTGCTAAACGTACAGGCTCGCACGCTTAAAGAGCAGTTGTCAAAAGCAGACCAAGTGACTGCCGAAGTTTCACTGAACGGTCAAACTTTTGATATTGTGTTAAACCAAAGCAATCTTCGTCAAATCATCCAGCCAGTGACTGACCGTACATTAGCGGTGTGTGCGCGAGTGTTACGTGATGCTGGACTTGAAACGTCCCAGCTTGATGAAGTGGTATTGGTAGGTGGTTCGACACGAATGCCATTGATTCAGCAAATTGTGGCAGAAACTTTTAACCAATCGCCACTGTCACGCATCAATCCCGATGAAGTCGTCGCGTTAGGCGCAGCCAAATATGCCGACCAATTAATTGGACAACAGCAAAATACGGTGTTGCTGCTTGATGTCACGCCTTTATCCTTGGGGCTTGAGACCATGGGCGGCCTCACCGAAGTGATTATTCCGCGTAACACGCCCATTCCTGTCACACGTAAACAGGTATTTACAACCTATCAAGATAACCAAAATGGTATGATTATCCATGTGGTACAAGGTGAACGCGATACGGTGGCTGACAATCGCTCGTTAGGGCAGTTTAAACTGACTGACATTCCAGCGATGAAAGCAGGGTTGGCGCGTATCGAAGTCACTTTTCAAATTGATGCCAATGGTCAGTTAACAGTCGGGGCTAAAGAGTTGACAACAGGCAAAGAAAGCCAAATTCAAGTCAAGCCGTCTTATGGATTGTCAGAAGATGAGCAGGAAAAACTGCTCAAAGCAGGCTTTGATTTTGCCATGCAAGATCGTCTGCAGCGCAGCTTGATTGAAAGTCAAGTAGAAGCAAAACGAGAATTGTTGGCGCTAGAATCCGCACTTGCAGAATTTGGCTTTTTGTTAAGCGATGCGCAAAAAAATGCACTGCAAACCTCGATGGCTGATGTTCAACAGGCGATTGATGGTGGTGAACAAGCCCAGTTAGAAACAGCGAGCACGCAGCTAAAAGTTCATAGTGATGATTTTGCTGCACTTATCATGAACCAAGCGGTCAATGAAACCATGAAAGGCACTTCAACCGCGGATTGGTCAAATTAATTTTGAATACATAAGACTATTAATCGTTAAGAGATTGTTATGCCAAAAATTACTGTATTACCGCATCACCAAATTTGCCCTACTGGCGCAGAGATTGAACTCAATGAAGGCGATAATCTATGCCGTGGTTTGCTAGAAAAAGGCGTGAAAATTGAGCATGCTTGTGATATGTCAAAAGCTTGTACTACTTGCCATGTTATCGTGCGAAAAGGGTTTAATAGCTTGGAGGAAATGGATGATATCGAAGCTGATTTGCTAGATCGCGCTTGGGGGCTAGAGCCAGATTCAAGACTGTCTTGCCAAGTCATCATCGAAGATCAAGATTTGACGATTGAAATTCCAAAATATACCATCAATCACGCCTCTGAAAATCATTAATACCAACCAATAAAAAAAGGCTTACTAATCATCGTTAGTAAGCCTTTTTTGATGTCGCTACGTATCGCTAAACACTCGTTATTGCTAGAACAAGGCGCTGACTCATTCAGCGCA
Organism: Moraxella sp. CTOTU48268; assembly: GCF_032069585.1. Lineage (NCBI taxonomy): Bacteria > Pseudomonadati > Pseudomonadota > Gammaproteobacteria > Moraxellales > Moraxellaceae > Moraxella > Moraxella sp. CTOTU48268. The sequence goes on along the minus strand of NZ_DAMALV010000004.1, from coordinate 100,106 downwards.
TATTTATTCACAGCATATTATGGCGCAGCAGTCTGCGGTTTAACCGTGACTTTAGTGATGGATTTTAGGTATGCTAAATAATCCTCAAACTGAGACTGACCGATATTTTCGCGCACGATTTGGGCAGTCTGTTGTTTAACTTCGGGTGTGATTTGCGCGTTATCATTGCTAATAACCCCACCAACAATCACGCTCGCACCCGATACAGTAGGCCGCGTCATGACCGCTAGTTGATTGTTAACAGCAGGTTGACTAAATGCCACACCACGCTCGTCATCGCTGAGTTTGCTGTCTTGACGCGTCACAATCCCCAAATCTTGGAATGGGGCACCCGCCGCCGCAATTGAATTGGCTTGTTTGACTTTGGCAGCGATGGCATTGGCCTCTGCCACTGCTAAACTTTTTGCTTTTTCTTCAATAAGCTTGGCTTTGATAACCGGCTCGGCTTCTGCCTGTGTCATGAGTTTGCTGGTGCGGTGATTGGTTGATTGTAACCATACCACTTTATCAGAGACATCTATGCCGACTGATACACTGCCTTCTTGCAGCGCGAGTGGCTCAAATGCCGCCGCTACAATGGCAGGTTGATTGAGAGCAGACGAGTTATTGGTTTTAGGATAGTTTTTAATCGATTTGGCGGTTAATTTATAGCGATTGGCAAGTTCGGTGATAGTAGCGCCAGCAACTGCGTCATTGTTGATTTTACCAATCAAATCTTGATAGGCGGCTTCACGCTTTTGCGCCATAACTTGTTCGGTTAACACAGGCGTCAAGCTTTCAATGGTTGGTGGGGTTTGACCATTGATTTTTACCAATTTGAATAAATGATAGCCATAGTTGGTTTTGATGGGGCTGGTGACTTGCCCGACTTTTAGAGTCTTGATTTGGGTCATGATGGTGTCATAATCATTGGGGAACATCGATTGGGTAATCGGACCGATATTGCCGCCATCGTTTTTACTGCCTTCATCTTGTGAGTACTGTTTGGCAAGCGCCGCAAAATCCGCTTGATTGGCATCAAGCTTACTTTTTAATGAGGTTAAGGTGGCTTGTGCTTGACCGCCATTCATCAAAATCATTGCCAATTCGTATTCGGTTTGGTTGTTGCTATTTTTCAAATAGGTTTGATACTGTTGTTGCAATTCCTGAGCCGTTGGGGCAGCAACAGGCAGGGCATTTTTATTGAGTTCTAAATAAGTTAAATCCACCATGTCACTAGATTTAAGTGTCGCTTGATTTTTTTGATAATAGCTTGCAATCTCTTGCGGCGTCACTTGTACCTGCGGCGCAAAGCTATGCCAGTCCAAACGTAGCACTTGCACAGGGCGAGACTCAGACTGCATTGACATCAGCTTATCAATACTCCCTTGCGCAAAAATCCCTGTATTAATAATACCGCGGCTAAAGGCAGTCACCAACAAGTCTTGACGAACCGAATCAAATAATTGTTCTTTGGTCATGCCGCGACTGGTTAAATAGCTAGCAAACAACTCATTAGAAAATTTTCCGCTGGCGTCTTGAAAGGTTTTTTCTGCCATCAACATTTGGGTGATGGTGGCATCGGACACAGTAAAACCAAGCTGGTTGGCTTGGTTGATAATCAAATAACGGTCAATCAAATTGTGCAGCATTTGCTCACGTAATTTATCGCTATTAAGTAGGCTTGCATCGCCGTTCACTTGCTCAAGCAAGGTTTCGCGGCGATTGTTAATCATGGTTTGCAAGGTAGCATTATCGATATTTAACTCTGCAACTTTGGCGACAGCATTAGGGTCATCTCCGCTACGGACAATCGACTCAAAACCCGTGATGGCTAAAGGAAGTAAAAAAAGAACGAGCAAGGCTTTGCCCATCCAACCTTTCAAAAAATTGCGTAAAGATTCCATATTGCTCACTTGCAGTTTAGATGGATTTATTAAGGATAACTAATCAGGCTAAATAATCAAATCAAACACGATATTATAGGGGAACTGTCCACCAAAATCATTATCTTTCATCAAGTTGGGTAGACAGTTTTAAGATATAGCAAAATAGTAAAAAGGCAGACTGTTAACAATTTATAAATTTTTAGATAACGCTTTATAAATTATTAGATAGCTCGGAAATAATAGCATCAAGGATTTTGAGTCTCGCGGTATATTTATCATCGGTAGCAATCACATACCATGGGCGTTTTTTATGGTGGGTTAAATGAATCATGTCGGAAGCGGCTTGCACGTACTCATGCCATTTGGCGCGGTTACGCCAATCGTCATCGGTAATTTTAAACTGCTTATTGGGCGTCTCTTCACGCGCTTTAAAGCGTTTAAGTTCTTCTTCCTCACTGATAGCGAGCCAAAACTTGACCACAATGGCATTGCTCTGTACCAAGTCGTTTTCAAAGCGATTGATTTCGTCATAAGCACGTTGCCAGTCTGCCTCTTTTGCAAAGCCCTCAATACGCTCAACGAGTACGCGACCATACCAACTACGGTCAAAAATGGTCACTCGGCTATTATGCAGGCGTTGTTTGAGTAAGGCGACGCATTTATTGCGTTTAAATTTTTGCGATAAATACATTATATCCACATCTGCCATTTCATCATGGGGCAGGCGCGTCCAAAAACGCCATAGATAACAGTGTTTTAATTCATCTTCGGTCGGTGCGGAGATAGCGTGGATGGTAAATTCACGCGGGTCGAGTGGTGCAATGATGCGGCGTATCGCACCGCCTTTGCCTGCCGCATCCATGCCTTCGAAGACAAAGATGATATGGCGCTGACCTCGCTCACGAATCAGTTCAGCGAGTATATGTTGTTTGCTATGCAGTTGTTCTTTATAGTCTGCCTTTGCTAATGCTTGGTTATCGACGCTAACCAACTCATCAATCAGTGGGGTGGGTTTAAAAGGATTTTCATCCTTTTTAGGGTTAGCTGATTTGTCGGCTTTTTGGGGGTTGTCTTGGGCATCATCGGCTGCAGATAGTTGGTTCATGGTTTGCAGTGCTGCTAATACAACATTGGCAAATTGGATGTTTGAGGCATCAATATCCTGTCCATCTAGGTGGTGCCAGCTTGATTGTAACCCCATCAGCTTGCTGCTAAAGCGTTTGAAACGTTTCACGTCTTTTTTTCGAAACCAATCTAAATGGTACAACTGCTCAGGGTCAGGCTCCTCATCGGTCAAGCGTTTTTTTAGCGTTTTGTTATCGACCCAAAACCAGCATTTGACGATATCGGTGTTGTTATTGACCAAATCTTGTTCAAACGCCTCAATGTCTTCAATCATTTGCTGTAAGCGCTGTTCATCAATATCATCGCCACAGTCAAACACATAACGAATCAAGTCAGCGTACCAGTTGCCAAAATACACGGCAATCTCACCCTTTCTAGGCAGTTGCCATGTGTGACGTTGCCAAATCGGTTGGTAGCGGCTGGGATGCTGTCCCATGGTCGCGTGAACCTTGATATAGCGTGCGTCCATCCATTCGGTTAGCGCTTTAACCGCTTCGCCTTTGCCCGAATTTTCCATACCATTCACCAAGATTAGTAACCCGCGCGAGTTTTTGCCAGCCCGTTGCTCGCGTAGGGTGGTTTGCTCTGTAATCAGGTCAAAACTTAATTGGTCTTCAAGCGTGAAAGATGAGGAGTTTTTTTCAAGTTTGGTTACTTTATCGGTGGGTTTAGAAGCGGCTATATCGTTGTTTTTGGAATTGCTAGTGCTGTGTATTGCCATGTGTCCTGCTTAGGGGAATACCCGAAATGATAGGGATGAAGTTTTTATTTTTCTAAAAGATAGCAGTTATGCTACCGGTGAACAATTTACGATTTGTATTTTTGGTGGATTTACATTAAGGTAATGCGGCACAAAACGTCATTTTACTGTGGGTTTATATAATGGATAAACTACAGTTTCTCTGTTTTGAATTTAAAAACTTTGTAAAAAAATCGAGGCCCTATGAGCAGCTTAAGCCAATTAGAACAAGATTTAAAACAATTCCGCGCCCTTCCATACCACAGCGATACCCAGTTAGCGCAAAAACTCAGTGAAGTACAAGCCTGGCAACGCGGTCGTATTCATAAAACCCACCAAGCCTTGTTTGCCAGCGCCAACAACCAAGCCCTGGGGGAGTTTTTAATTGACCAACTATATGGGGGCGAAAAATTCAATGTGCTCGCTGAACAGCTAGAGCGCATGGTGCAAAAGGCTGAAAAACTAGAAAAATTTATCCCTGCCAATGCCGTGAGCACAGGGGCAGCCGGTATCATCGAAGCGATTAACGCCATTAAGCTTGATTTACAGCTTGCTCAATATTTACAAGAAAATCATTTATCCGTGGATGAGCCATCCATGATTAAAGCCTATCAGTCCGTGAATGCAGAGTCGGCAAGACGCCAGCAGATTGCTGACCTCAAACAAATGTGCTATCGCACGGACAAATATCTTAAATCATTTATCTTACAAAAAGCATTTTCACTTGCCAAAGGCACAGCGTACAAAAAAGGCTTTCAGCCGCTATATGACTTTATCGCCGAGGGCTTTGCTGCCATCAAACCGATTAAAAGTATTGGCGCATTTATCGAGCCATTTTGTGAAAAAGAGTTGCAAATCATTACCAATGTGCATGCGGGCAAAGAACATCCTTTTGATGTTTAGTGATAAAATAGAAAAAAATTTTGCAGTACCTTTGCGCTTTTAACTTTGCCAATTTTTGATTGGCGATGACCTCACTAGGAAACCACATGAACGACAATAACCATAATTCAATCCAAGACAGCTTGGTAAAAGACAGCCTCCAAGCCAACGACAAGCTCAATAGCCAAGTACAACAGTCACTGACAGCTGACACCACCATCAACCGTCAATTTACTGGCACAGCTGATTTGCCAGAATCCGTGCCCCAAGGTCAGCAGCTCACTCGCCCTACATCCGCTACCGCAAATGACGCTATCCCCAGTGAGTTGTCAGCGCAATCAACTAGCGGTTTTGATAAATCAGCTATCTACAATCCGCATACCGAAGCCACTGATGGTAATGAAGAAACCCATTTTGGCTATAAAACCGTCAAAAAAGCTGAAAAACAAGAAAAAGTAGCAGAAGTATTTACCTCTGTTGCCAAAAAATACGACATCATGAATGATTTAATGTCCTTGGGTATTCATCGTCTGTGGAAACGCTATGCCATCAGCCTAACGGGCGTGCGTGCAGGTCAACGAGTCCTAGATATTGCAGGCGGCACAGGTGACTTGGCAAAAGCCTTTAGTAAAGAGGTGGGTCGCACAGGTCATGTGGTATTGTCCGATATCAATGAAGCGATGCTAGAGGTCGGTCGTGAGCGTCTGCTCAATGCAGGCTGTAGTAACGTCGACTTTGTACTTGCCAACGCTGAGACGCTGGCACCATTTGAAGATGAAAGTTTTGATTTGGTGACAATTAGCTTTGGGCTACGCAACGTCACTGACAAAGACGCGGCACTGCGCTCGATGTATCGGGTGCTCAAAAAAGGCGGACGTCTGCTGATTTTAGAATTTTCAAAACCTGTGTTTGAGCCATTTGGTAAAGTCTATGATTTGTATTCGTTTACCGCATTGCCACTCATGGGTAAATTGGTGGCGAATGATAGCGAAAGCTATCAGTATTTGGCAGAGTCTATCCGTATGCACCCAGACCAACGCACCCTAAAAGGCATGATGGAAGATGCAGGCTTTGTCAATTGTGACTATAACAACCTAACAGGCGGTATCGTGGCGGTACATCGTGGGTTTAAAAAGTAACTGATGACGAAAAATATAATAGCTCACTGAAATTTATATACTAAAAGAGAATCAGATGTTTACTGTATTACTACTTGCAGGCATTGAAAAAGTGGTTAATCTAGCGATTGCCACTGACCCCATCACCCAAGCAGGGTTACAACCGTTATCGGGTAAAGTTTTGCGCCTAGTGATGGCAGAGCCGGCCATTGAATTTGATACGATTTTTAATGATGACCACATTCGCTTTGAACCTGTGACGGTTGATGTTTTTGAACCTAAAGGTAGCGCCGTGGTAAGCAAACCTAATTGTATTGTCAAGGTAGACAACCCTGTGCATTTGCTCAATTTGATGGGTGACCCACAAGGTAATCTGCCGATTGAGGGCGATTATAAAGTGCTGATGCAAGTCAAACAGTTAGTCGCCGGGTTTGACCCTGATATCATTGGTAAACTGCAACCTCTGATTGGTCTGCCGATGGCAAGTCAACTGTCTAATCTATTAGCTAACCTAAAAGGCACAATTGCTGCACCTGCCAAAGAGATGTTTGCCGATATTGCCAATATTAGAGAGTGGAAAACCAACGATGCAAGTACTGATGCCAATGCAGGCAATGAGTTAAAACAACAGCTACTAAAACTGCGGGCGGATATTGAGCGTGAACAAGCCAGACTCGATGCCATCAAGCAACAGCAAGCGGCTTTATTGCAAAAGTAGATTGCAAAGGTAAATTTATTGCAAAATTCGCTTTTGCACAATCAAAATGACGGGTTAAATCCCCGTCTTTTTTTTAACCATTAAAAAATTGCTTATATCATGCTAGAATTCCCACCATTGATAAGCTTTCTAACGAGTTGCCAACGTGTTACTAAATCATCGCAAACGTCTGTTACAACTGTGGCGCATTGCCGCTCATTATCGTGTTGACACGCATCTACCTATTGAAGAGACGCCGCAGCTTGAGCCCATTGCCAAACTTATCCGTATGCACCCTGCCAGCTATTTTCAAAAACCCCATCCAGACGGGGTTAGGCTGGCGCTTGAAGAAATGGGCACGCTGTTTTTAAAATTAGGGCAGCTGCTCTCCACCCGTCGTGATTTGGTCACCCCTGAGATTATTGAGCAGTTGGTGCATCTGCAAGACAGGGTGAAACCCTTTAGTGTCGATACGGTTATCGAGCAAATTGAACAATCGACAAAAAAAGGCGGTTTGGGGCAACCTATCAATCAGCTATTTGCTAGATTTGATGGCACACCGTTAGCGGCGGCATCTATCGCCCAAGTGCACACCGCACGCCTGCATGATGGGCGTGAAGTGGTGGTCAAAGTAGTTCGTCCAACCATCCGTGAACAGATTATTGAAGATTTTGAATTATTGCGCGATTTGGCAGGGTGGGCATCGGCACGGATTGAAGCGGCGCGTGCCGTACATATTATCGATATCGTTGAAGATTATCGGCAAGTCTTGCTCAATGAGCTTGATTTAACCCTTGAAGCTGCCAATACCACCCAAATGCGTAACAACTTTTTGGGTTCATCGATGATGTATGTGCCTGAAGTGTATCAAGCCAGCAAAAACATCATGATTATGGAGCGCATTGTTGGGGTGCCGATTTCGCAAACCCAAGTATTTGATGCGCTTGGATATGATAGGGCGGCACTTGCGGCAAAAGGATTAACGATTTTTTTCACCCAAGTATTTCGGGATAACTTCTTTCATGCCGATATGCACCCAGGCAATGTGTTTGTTGAAACGCTGCCAGCCGATACCCCAAATCCCAATCCCCGCTACATCGCCCTTGATTGCTCAATCGTGGGCGAGTTATCTAAAGCTGACCAAATGATTGTGGCAAGGCTTTTATTATCGGTAATGAACAATAACTTTACTGGTCTAGTGGATATCATCGCGCGGGCAGGCTGGATTCCACCCAATACCGATAAATACGCCCTCATGCGCGATATGCGCCGTACCGTGTCACCGATGATTAGTAAGCCGATCAACGACATTGATTTTGCAGGCGTGCTCATGTCGGTGCTCGATATTGCGCGTCGCTATCATTTGGATATACCGCCGCAATTAATGCTACTGCTTAAAACGCTAGTGCATGTGGAAGGTTTAGGACGGGATTTGTACCCTGAGCTTGATATCTGGTCGCTCGCCAAACCGATTTTGACAGGCTGGGTGAAGCAGCAATTTGACCCGATGCAAAAAATTGGCGAGCTACGCAAGCAATTACCTGAGCTGTTACTGAGTCTCAATGATATGCCACAATTGCTGGATAACAGTTTGCAAAGTCTGTCAAATTTGGGTGGACACCAAGATCAGCAGCTGCGTGAAATACAGCAAATTCGCTCAGATATGCTCAAAAGTCGCCAGCAGGATTGGCTTGCGCTGCTTGGGTTTGTGGGTGCGTTATTTATCGCACAAATGATTGCCAGTCATGCCGTTTGGCAAGTGAGTAGCTGGCTTGCACCGATTTTTTATGTGATTGCCGTGCTGTTTGTATTGTGGCGGTTATTAAATTAGCGACTTAAGCATGCTTCATATAATGATCGGCTAGTAGTTTGACAATCGCAGGGATAAATGGTTTTGCCAAATCGTGCCCCATGTCTTTAATCAAATGAAACTCACTGTGCGCAATCGCTTTGGCAATCGCCCGACCATGCGCCGATGGCACCAGCCCATCTTTTTCCCCATGAATGATAATGGTTGGCTGTTTGATTTTTTGGTCGAATTTAACAATAGAGCCAGTAGCTAATATTGCTTGTAGCTGCTGAAGCGCGCCACGTGGGTGATAACTACGTTCAAACCGCAAACGAATGAGTCGTTCTACTTCCTCTTCATCCACATGATTGGGCGAGCCGATACGCTGCATACACCACACGCCGTATGCGACCACGTCATCAATTTGGGTAGTTTTGGGATGTGACAGTAGGGTTTGCAGCTGCTTTGGCTTGGTGGGTGGTAAAAATGGCTTATTGTTACTGGTAAACATGAGACCCAGTGTCGACACGCGTTTTGGGTATTTGGCAGCCAAAATTTGCGCAATCATCCCGCCCATGGAGGCCCCCACCACATACACATTGTTCAGCGCTAATTTATCAAGCAAGCGGCGGGTATCTTCGACCATGTCAAATAAGTTATACGCCACAGGAAAATGACGGTTCGTCAAACCCACTTGCATACGCAGCATCATTTTGACATTGTTGATGGGAAAACGGGGGAAGGGTCGGGCGATTTTTGAGGATAGTCCGATATCACGATTGTCAAAACGAATCACAAAAAAGCCTGCGTCAATCAAGCCTTTGACAAAACTATCTGGCCAAAACACCAACTGCGAGCCTAAGCCCATAATCAGCAACAATGGCGGATGATCAGGATTGCCACCAACTTCAACACACAGTTGTAATTCATCACCGATATCAATGATGGCACTTTGCATAAAGTCCGTAATCACTGAGGGCTCAAAATTAAATTTGGCTAAATCCATAATTTATTCCAAAAATATCAATCTGCTAGTAGGTTGTTGAATGAACTTGCCGCATTAGATGACCCGTTGCACCAGCGTGGCAACTAAGACAGCCAATCCGCCACTTGCTTGGTTAACGTTAGGCGCTGTTTTGCTGCTTCTTTACCGGCTAATACAAACCCTAAAATGCTATTAGAGTTATCTTTTGGATGGGCGGTCATGACAATTCCATCAGTCGTTGGGGTCGTTTGCCAATACAGTTGATCGTCACTGTACTGCCCTGATACGGGTAATACCACCAAAGGTAAACTAGGTGTTTTGATAGCCACTGGCATGGCAGGATACGCCACTTTGGTCGGCGCCATGTTAGGGTCAGCCAGGGTTTTTGCCAATGCTTTGGCTTGGTTCATCAATGGCATGACATAGGGCATATAGCTACCCATCACGTTGGCACAATCGCCAATGGCATAAATATGCTCAGCTGATGTGGCTAGGTAGGCATCGACCTTGATGCCTTGCTGCACGGTTCTTGGTAAATGGGTTATTGTAGGATTGATGTGCTGTGACGATGCTATGGCAATGTTCGCTGATGCGGCAAGGTCAGTATTAGCCACCAAACCAATCGCTATCAAAACAATATCCGCTTCAAAGGTTTGTGATTGCTTATCCCTGTCAAACGAGATAGTCACGGTTGCATTATCGTTTGTATTAATAGTTGTAGTAATATTTTTATTAAGGTTTGTCTTGATACTGGTGATATCCGTGCCTAAATAAAATGCCACCCCTGACTGAGTCAAAGCGTCTTGTAGCATGATACCTGCCTGGCTAGGGAGCTGCTGAGCCAGTGGGCGTGCCGCTTTATCAAAGAGAGCTACTGTGATGTCAGCGGTCTGGTTATCTGTATTTTGACCAATCAAATCATTGGCAAATTCACAACCAATCAACCCTGCACCAATAATCGCTACCTTAACGGGCGCTGATTTTTGAGATTTCAGGGTGTTTAGACGCTGCTGAAAGCTTTTGTATTCATCTAGATGATTGACGGCAAAAATGGTTTGATGATTGACAGCTAGATTGGGTAACAGTCTAGAATGCGCGCCTGTCGCCAATACCAAATCTCGATAAGCAAGCGTTGTTTGAGACGCTTCATTGACTAACGAGCGAACTACGATGAATTGTTCATCGGCATTAATATCAGTGACTTGATGAAAATTTAATAGGGTTAGGTTTAACGTTTCTGCCATTTTTGCCGCGCTCGCATTCGCAATGCTATCGGCAAGTTTGTTTTGCGCATAGGCATTTGACAAGGTTGGCTTAGCGTAGCTATCACCACTGTCTTGACACACCATGACGATAGGCAAGCTAGTCGTTAGCTTTCTGAGCTCACGCGCTAGCGTATAGCCCGCCATCCCTGAGCCAATAATGATCACAGGTTTTGGTTGTGTATTTGATAGTTGCGCAATCTGCGCATCATTTGACATGATACTGTCTAAGCTTACACTATTGTCACTGGCACTATCGACACTCGCACTATTGACATTGTTAGTTGATTGCATAATAAAACCCTATTATATTTATTATAGTTCAATCATTTCAAAGTCCACTTTGCTAACCCCACATTCAGGGCAAGTCCAATCTTCGGGAATATCTTCCCAGCGTGTACCCGGCAGGATACCTTCTTCTGGGCAGCCCAATGCCTCATCATACACCCAACCACACACGATACATTGATATTTTTTCATTGGTAAATTTCCCTATGTTAGTGGTAACTTTTGCTATTGAAGATAAGGATAAAAATTGCAATTACAATGCCGAGCAGTATGTTAACCCTGCAAAACTCACGCAATCACCTAAAAATTTAACTTGCGATAGTTTACAAGTATGCACTGAAACAAGCAAGCCAATGACAGGCAACATTCAATCCCATATCGCAAATCTTTAAATCAGTTTGCCCAAGCCCAGCCTATTAATCATGACTGAAGTAAAGGCTTGACGTCATCTATGACCTTGATTGGCTCAGCAGGAAAAAATTGCTAGAATGAGGCACGCTTTAGCAATTTTTACTTAATTTTTACTTAACACTTATTTTTTCTGAACTCGGTCAATCCTATGCAATCGACTATCACCCCTGATTCACCACACCCATTTTGGCAAATCATCAGAGTGGTACCTGATTTTCCCAAAAAAGGCATTGCGTTTTATGATATCACGCCATTATTGCGCGCTCACGTCAATGCAGTAATTGATGCGTTACTGGCAGCGATACCACAGCCAGTATTTGAAGCGGTTGATTGCTTTGGCGCTATTGAAGCACGGGGGTTTATTTTTGCTAGCCTGTTGGCGGGTCGAACAGGCAAAGGCATGGTATTGGTACGCAAGGAAGGTAAGCTGCCACCGCCTGTGGCGAATAAAAGCTATGCGCTAGAGTATGGTAGTGATACTTTAGAGATGCAGGCGGGACTTGCGCCGGCGAATGTGTTGTTAGTGGATGATATATTGGCGACAGGGGGTACCTTGAGCGCTGCGGTGGGGCTTTGTGAAGCCGCAGGGCATCAGGTGTTAGGCGCACTTGTACTGCTTGATTTGGTGAATTTGCATCAACCGCTAGATATGCCACTTTATACAGTGTTGCAAGCTAAAGGTTAGTGGGATGGCATGAGGCTAATCATGATTAAAGAACATGATTAGCCGCTAATGAAAATTTAATGAACCAAGCTTCATTCATCAAAGTTTTAATGAATAAAGCTTTAATTAACAAAGCTTAGTTAATCAAGCCTCTCAAGGTTTGCTCTAACGCTTCTCGAGCTTGGATAAAGCCTTCAATACCGGCAGATAATAGCTCTTGGCTGATAGGATCAAGCGCATGTTGCTCGGCAAATTGGGTCTCATCGAGGGTTTCTTTTTTGAGGTCAATAAATTTCATGTCTGGGAATAGCTGACGCTCGACTTTGACGTCCATCGTGGCAAGTTGGTCTAGCAAATCAGGCGCAATCGTTAATAAATCACAACCTGCCAATGCCAATATTTGCTCAATACTGCGAAAGCTCGCGCCCATGATTTGGGTCGTGTAGCCATGCTGTTTGAAGTAATGATAGATAGTTTTGACTGAGCTCACGCCTTTATCGCGGCTGATTTCGATGCTATCGAGTCCTTCATCTTTTTTCTGCCAATCCAAAATCCGTCCGACAAATGGCGAAATCAAGGTAACATCGGCATCGGCACAGGCTTTAGCTTGGTGCAAGCCAAATAGCAGCGTCACATTACAATGGATACCTTGTTGCTCTAACGCTTTGGCGGCTTGGATGCCTTCCCACGTGCCAGCGATTTTGATGAGTACGCGTTTTTTATCAATCCCGGCGGCTTCATAGGCTTTGATAAATTGCTGCGCTTTGACGATTGTGCCATCGGTATCATAAGACAACCTTGCATCCACTTCAGTGGAAACACGACCATCAATGAGTTTTAAAATTTCGGTGCCGATATAAATGGTGAGCTCATCAATCACCGCATCGATATCATTGGGGTGTTTTTTTAATGTCTCAATTAAAATAGGCTGCATTTGCGGCGTTGACAATGCCTTGGTAATCAAGCTTGGGTTGGTGGTCGCATCGACTGGTTTTAAGCGGGCAATCGCTTGCAAATCCCCAGTATCTGCCACAATGGTTGTCATCATTTTTAGTTGGTTTAAGCTGCTAGTCATGTACTTTCCTAAATGTCAAATTGCTGCGTGTCACTGATAACCTATCAGGGACAAAATGGTTCAGGGACAAAATGGTATGGTTTCATTCAATGTTGTTTAACCTATGTCAAAAGCTATCACAAACATTGTGACAATCGCTAGTTTTTTTTCTATTTTGCAAGTATTTGTTAAGCATCAAACCAAAAAATCCAATTTTTTTTAGGGTATGCCAAAAATATTGTGTCTATATCACTATTTGTGATGAAAAAGCGCCGAGCGAAACTCGATTAACAGGCGTGATTTGTGCTAGTATTAGGCAACTTCTGCTATAAAGCCATTTGGTAACTTTATATATTTCAAGGTATATTTCAAGCTAGGCTGCCTGTGATTTACGACCCTCAATCCTATCGCGCAGGTCAGTGTTGACTGTTGAGTTGTAATTTTATGAATGAACAAACGATGAGCAATGATGAATTAATTGGACTTCGCCAAAAAATCGATGAAGTGGACGAAAAAATCCAGCGATTAATCAACGAGCGAGCAGGCTATGCGGTGCAAGTAGCCAAAGCCAAAAAGACGCAAGAAGACAATCCGATTTTTTATCGCCCAGAGCGAGAAGCACAGGTGCTAAAAAAAGTGATGGCGCGCAATGAGGGTCCACTCCCTGCCGATAAAATGGCACGTTTATTCCGCGAAATTATGTCAGTGTGTTTAGACTTAGAAGCGCCACAAAAAATTGCTTATCTGGGTCCTGCAGGCACCTTTACCCACATGGCAGCGCTGAAGCATTTTGGTAAAGCTGCCACGACAGTGCCGCTATCGACCATTGCTGATGTGTTTCGTGAAGTGGAAGCCGGCTCTGCGATGTATGGCGTTGTCCCTGTAGAAAATTCCTCAGAAGGCGTGGTCAATCATACCCTTGATGGCTTCTTATCCTCCGATCTGAAAATCATTGGTGAGGTAGAATTACCGGTGCATCATCAGTTTTTGGTGGGTGAGCATACCAAAGTGGGCGCGATTTCAAAAATTTATGCCCACAGCCAAGCGCTTGCCCAATGCCGCCAATGGTTAGATACCCATTATCCCAATGTCGAGCGTGTGGCAGTCTCTAGCAATGGTGAAGCGGCTCGGCGTATCAAAAATGAGTGGCACTCAGCCGCCATTGCAGGGGAAGTGGCAGCAAGCGAATATAATTTGCACAAACTATTTGAAAACATCGAAGATACCCCGTCCAATACCACACGTTTTTTAATCATTGGCCGCGAAGCAGTAGCGCCATCAGGTCAAGATAAAACCTCGATTTTAGTGGCAGCCAAAGATCAGGCGGGTGCGCTGATTCAAATACTGCAGCCACTCGCAAAACATGGGGTGTCAATGACCAGTATCGAAACCCGCCCAGAGCGTCCAAACAAATGGGCTTATGTGTTCTTTATTGATATGCTTGGTCATATTGACGATGCCAATATGCAAGCCGCGCTCGCTGAGATTCGCCCGCAAGTCAAAGATTTACGGGTATTAGGCGCTTATCCAAAAGCGGTGATTTAACCGTTTTTGGCAATAAAATTTTATCAGTATCAATCATCAACTAAAGGTTTTGATATGACGATCCAATCGGTCAATCACAGTATTGAGCAGTTAAAAGCTTATGAAATGGATAAATCCAATGAAGAGCTGACCCGTGAGTATGGCTTGGGTGACATCGTCAAATTGGCGAGCAATGAAAACCCCACGGGCTGCTCGCCACACGTGACCTTGGCAATCACGTCAAAACTGGGTGAATTATCGCGTTATCCCGATGGCGCAGGGCAGGGGCTTAAACAAGCCTTAGCTGATTTTTTGGGCTGCGAAACAAAACAAATTGTGTTGGGGAATGGCTCTAATGAGTTACTCAATAACATTACCGCAAGCTTTGCCGATGGCGATGATGTGATTGTGTATTCTCAATACGCGTTTTCGGATTACGAATTGGCGTCTTTGGGTATTAGTGAGCGAACCCAACAAGTCGCTGCCAAAAATTTTGCTCATGATTTGCCTGCGATGCTTGAGACGGTCAATCAAACCGCCAATTGTAAAATGGTGATTATCACCAATCCCAACAACCCCACAGGCACCGTGCTCGCCAAAGATGACTTGATTAAATTCATCAAAAAAGTGCCATCGGAGGTATTGGTGGTGATTGATGAAGCTTACATCGAATTTGTGCCAACGCTCAGCTGTGTAGATTTGACCCAAGAATATGACAATGTCATTGTGCTACGTAGCTTTTCCAAAGCTTATGGACTGGCAGCCTTGCGCATTGGTTATGCCGTAAGCAGCGTAAGCATTGCCGAGATTTTAAATTATACGCGCCAGTCGTTTAATACCAGTACATTGGCGCATGCCGCCGCCACAGCAGCGATTAAAGACCAACATTTTATTAACCAATATTTGGCGTTTAACCATGAGCAAAAACAAACCTTATATGATGGCTTGGATAGCTTAGGTGTCGTCTATGTCAAATCGGCTACCAATTTTGTGATGGTTAATGTCGGCGATGGCATGGATGTATACCAAACATTGATTGAGCAAGGCGTGGTAGTGCGACCGATGGTTGGGTACGGTCTGCCAGCCTGGATACGTGTGAGTGTGGGTTTGCCTGAAGAAATTAACCGTTTTCTAGATACGTTGGCGCAGGTATTGAGCTAAGCCGATGTTAGAAAAAAGGTTAGAAAAAAAGTTAGAAAAAAATCGTGAAGTATTTTGGCATTTTTTAGCGTTATTTGTGGTCATCGTTTGGGGCACGACCTTAGCAAGCACCAAGGTGCTGCTGGCGGATATGTCACCCATTCAGATTTTGCTGTATCGGTCGTTATTTGCCTATGGGTTATTGTTTGCCATGTCACCTAGACTGCGAACCTTTAGTAGTGTAAAAAACGAAGTGTTGTATTTTTTGTCGGGGCTGTGCGGTATCACCTTGTACTTTTTGCTAGAAAATACCGCATTGCTATATACCTATAGCAGTAACGCGGCGCTGTTAGTCACAGCATCTCCCTTGTTTACGGTGCTGATTGCCAGTTTTATCATTAAAACGCATGCCTTTAGCAAGTTGCTGTTGATTGCCTGTGTGATGGCGTTGGTTGGCGTGGCGTTGGTATTGGCGAATCAGCCGATGAATTTAACCAATGGCATGCTGGGTAATATTTTGGCGTTATTAAGTGGGTTGGCGTGGTCGTTCTTTGGATTTGCTAACAGTGCCATTAAAGATGCGCTCAACCCGATGGTACGCATGCGTAAAGTTTTTTTGTATGGCATAATCACCGCGTCACTGTATATGCTTGTGACAGGTGAAGCCTTTATCAACCTTCACGCGTTTACGCCCATCAATCTGGCAAATTTACTGTTTTTAGGTGGTATCGCTTCCGCCTTGTGTTTTGTGTTGTGGACCAATGCCAATAAGCATTTGGGCGTGGTAAAAACCTCGCTATATATTTATTTTATTCCCTTCATTGCAGTATTGTTGGGTGTGGTTTTATTGGGTGAAACAATAACCAGCAGCACTATTTTGGGTGGGATTTTGATTGCGTTGGCAGTCTTTTTAGCAAATTATAAAAAATCGGTAAGTTAAATGTTTGAAAAAGTGTGTTTTATTGGGCTAGGGCTCATTGGCGCAAGTTTGGCGCAAGCCATGCGTGATAAAAAATTGGCCAAATCAATTGTGGCGGTCAGCCGGTCACAATCAACCATTGACAAAGGTATCAACTACGGACTGCTTGATGCAGGATTTGATGATGCTGCCCTTGCGGTGCAAGGGTCGGACTTGGTGGTAATAGCCACGCCGGTACAGGCGGTCAAAAAAATTTTTGAACAAATCAAACCCATCATTACCGATAACACCATTATCATGGATGTGGGTAGTACCAAAGGCAATATCATTGCAGATGCCAGGGCGGTGTTTGGTGAGGATATGCCAAAAGGTTTTGTGCCGGCCCATCCGATTGCCGGCGCAGAAAAATCAGGGATTGATGCGCGTAATGCCAAACTATTTGATAACCATAAAATTATCTTAACGCCGCTAGATACCACGAGCAAACAAGCGGTTAAAAAAGTGATTGCACTATGGCAGCAGACTGGCGCAGAAGTGGTAACTATGTCAGCGGATTATCATGATAAGGTGCTCGCGCGTACCAGTCATTTACCCCACTTGCTCGCTTACAATCTAGTTGCGCAACTAGCCAAGCACAACGACAATATGGATATTTTTCGTTTCGCGGCGGGTGGCTTTCGGGATTTTACCCGTATCGCCGCCAGCGACCCAACCATGTGGCATGATATTTTTTATGCCAATAAAACCGCGCTCCTCGATGCCATTGATGAGTTTAGTGAGCAATTAAGCCAGTTGAAAGCAATTATCGAGACCAATGATTCTGAGCGGATGCTAGGCATATTGACCCAAGCCCAAGCCGCCCGACAACATTTTGGACATATGTTAAATAAAACGCCTTATTTGGAAAAACAAGCCATGAAGCAAACTTACGTTATCGCCCCAGCTCAACAATTTGAAGGCAGTCACACCGTCGCGGGAGACAAGTCTATTTCTCACCGTTCAATTATGTTTGGTTCGTTAGCCAAAGGCACCACCACGGTGACAGGGTTTTTGGAAGGTGAAGATGCACTCGCTACTTTGCAGGCCTTTCGTGATATGGGCGTAGTGATTGAAGGTCCAAACCAAGGCAGGGTAGTGATTCATGGGGTTGGATTACATGGGTTAAAACCCTCGCATGATCCATTATACATGGGTAATTCAGGCACCAGTATGCGCTTGTTATCAGGTATTTTATCAGCACAAAAATTTGATTCGGTGATGACGGGCGACCCGAGTTTATCCAAACGTCCCATGGAACGCGTCGCCAAGCCTCTGCGTGATATGGGCGCTAAAATCCAAACCACGGGCGAAAAAGGTACGCCGCCGATTAGCATCACCGGTAATCAAACTTTAACAGGTATCCGCTATGAAATGCCGATGGCATCAGCGCAGGTGAAATCGTGTTTGCTGCTAGCAGGGCTATGGGCACAAGGCACCACCACGGTGATTGAGCCAGAAGTGACGCGCGATCACACCGAGCGCATGCTGACGGCATTTGGTTATCCTGTGACAGTGTCAAAAGTGCAAAATGGCAATCAAATTAGTGTGACAGGGGGCGGCGAATTAACGGCATGTGATATCGCAGTGCCTGCTGATATTTCATCCGCGGCATTTTTTATGGTGGCAGGCGCCATCGCCCAACAAGGCAATGTGACCATCAACAAAGTGGGCATCAATCCCACGCGCACCGGCGTGATTGATATCTTAAAGCTGATGGGCGCTGATTTGACATTGACCAATGAAACCACCGTTGGCGGTGAGCCAGTTGCCGATATCGTGGTGAAATCTTCAAAGTTGCAAGGTATTGAGATTCCTGAGCACTTGGTGCCACTCGCCATTGATGAATTCCCTGTGCTGTTTGTGGCAGCAAGTTGTGCCACGGGTAAAACCGTGCTACATGGCGCAGCTGAATTACGCGTTAAAGAGTCTGACCGTATTCAAGTCATGGCAGATGGGCTAAAAACCTTAGGAATTGCATGTACCGTACTCGATGATGGCATTGAAATTGAAGGTCGCGGTGATGTTGCACAAGTGTTTGGCAGTGGTGAGATTGAATGTCACCATGACCATCGCATTGCCATGAGTTTTACCGTGGCAAGTTTGCGCGCAAGCGATACGATTACCATTCATGGTACTGAAACGGTCAATACCAGCTTCCCTAACTTTGCTGAACTGGTCAATAGTGCAGGATTGCAAGTTAAAGTGGTGACTGACTAAACCCTAGGTGAGCTAAACTTGTATCACTGTCGCAAGTCTTTACATGGATGACATGAAAACTAAGATAGACTATGACTTTCTTAGTTTTTACTTTTTTATAAAAAATAAAATTTATCGTTGTGTTAATGAAAAATCAAATCCCCGAAAATCAAATCCCCCAAAGTCAAACCATTGATATCATCAATAGTGACATTCCGACCCGTGCTGTTGATATTACTGACCATGAAAAACCAACCATAGTGACCACCCCCAAAGGGGTATTGACAGCACTGGCTGCTTTTTTGATTTGGGGGTTTTTCCCCCTGTATTTTAAGCTACTCAAAGATTATGATGCGATTGAAATCATTGGGCATCGAATTATTTGGACGTTTGTCACGATTTTACTGATCATGACAGTGACCAAAAACTGGCACTGGGTAAAAGTGATTCAAGCCAACCCAAAATGGCTACTTTATACTGCCGTTTCGGGGACGATTATCTCGGTCAATTGGCTGGTGTACGTGTGGGCGGTCAATCATGATCAGATTTTGGAAGCCAGTTTGGGCTATTATATTGGTCCGTTGATGGGTATTTTACTATCGCTAGTGGTCATCAAAGAAAAACTGCGTCCTTTGCAATGGATGGCAGTGATTTTGGCAGCGATAGGCGTGGCGATTCAGCTGGTCGTGCTGGGTAAATTGCCGTGGGTATCGTTATTGTTAGCGAGTAGCTTTTCTGTGTATGGTTTGATGCATCGCCATACCCCGCTTGACGCGCTGTCTGCGATGTTTATCGAAACGGCATTATTGGTGCCGGTCTTTATTGGCTGGTTTGCTATGCATGATGTTGCTAGTAGTCAGTTAGATTTTTGGCTGTCGCCATCAATTTTTTTATTGATGCTTGCAGGGCCAGTGACCTTGATACCGCTATTGATGTTTAATAAAGCTACCAAAATGGTCAACTTTAGTTTATTGAGCTTTTTAAATTATTTGACCCCGTCCATGATTTTTTTATTGGCGATATTTGTGTATCATGAGCCTTTTAACATTTATAAATTGATTACCTTTGCCTTTATTTGGACAGGGTTGGTATTTTTTAGTTATGATTTAATCAAACAACGAAATACCTAACGAGAGTAAAAATGACCACACCAGAAACCACCCAAAAAACCATGCATGAATCACTATATTCAGCGGCGGATGCCTTGCACGCGATTGCAAACGAAAAGTCCAACAATCAGCCAATCAAACTGACCGGTAATTCAACGGACACGGTATTTGTGAAGGGTCTCAAAGTCGATGCCGTGATTGGCGTGTATGAGTGGGAGCAGCAAATAACCCAACCGTTGATTTTTGATATTGAAATGGTGGGCTGTCAATACCAAGCGTCGCAGACTGATAATATTCAAGATGCCATCAACTATAAAAGTGTCAGTGAGCGCGTGGCTGAAGTGAGCATTGCCAACAAAGTGGCGCTATTAGAGCGGTTAGCGCAATTGGTCGCTGAGATGATTTTGGCAGAATTTGCCCCAGAAAAAGTCACAGTGACGATTCACAAACCAACCGCCATCAAACAAGCCGATAGTGTCGGGGTTAAAATTACCCGTTTTCAGCAAAATTAATTAGCCTAAGCAAAAATTATGTTTATTTGAGCATTTGAGTATGAGTGTACCACCGCGTGATGTCATAGTCATCGAAGCCTGCGTTTTGTCGTTAGCTAGTAATGTCAAACAACCTTATTATTTAGCAAAAGCCAAAGACTGGCTGCAAAACTTTGGTACTTTGACCTTCAGCGCGATTCATAGTAGTGAAGATACCTGTAGTGATGACAATTTAAACAAGCAAACATTCAATACACCGGTTTATTTTAACCAAGTGGCTTATTTAGACTTTGCGCAGCCCATAGATTATTGGCAGTGGTTACAACTCACCAAGAAGTTTGAACAGCAACAAGACAGACTTCTTTATAAAAAACCCGCTGTCACGTTAGACATTGATATCATTGCGGTAAAATGCCTGCATCAAATTGACAATATCGACCAAAGCCTCGATGAAAAAGGCAATCGATTCGTGCTATTTGCTAAATCAGCAAACCAGTGGTTAGGCATCCACCGGCGTTTTCCACTAGCTTGTTATGACCAAGTAGGGATAGTAGATTTATCAAAAAATATCGATTTGTCCTTTATCCGAAGTTTTTAATCCTCATCGCTGTCACTATCACTATTAATATCACTGCCACTATCAATGCCCAATTTTTTCATACGGTAGCGCAGTGAGCGAAACGTTGTATTTAACAGTTTAGCGGCTTGGGTGCGATTCCAACCACTACAGTTGAGCGCTGCTATAATGACTTTTCGTTCTTGATTCATCAAATATTCTTCAAGCCCTTCGGCAGGCAATTGACCTTCTTCAGCAGGGGGCTGGGCTAAATTAGGTACATTGATACCGGCTATTGGCGCATCTAAAGTTAACGATTCATGGGTTAATGCTTCATGGGTGGATTGGGTCGGTGTGGACGCAAGTTGAATATTGGGTTTGACTTTGTAACCACTTGCAAACAAGTTGCTGCTATAGGAAGTATTGATGGGGCTGTTGGAAGCGGATTTAGCTTCAGCTAATGGCACAACTTTTGGCGCGCTCGGTTGACTCAGTGTTGATAAGACGGTGTGATTGGAGTTTTCTATGAATTCATGGATTTCATGGATTCTTGGAGTGTCAGACGATACGTTGGCGGCTGATAATGGCAAATTCAAATGATGGGCTTCAATCACATTATCATCAGCTAGGGTAATCGCCCGCTCTAAGATATTTCTTAATTCACGCACGTTGCCTGCAAAGTGATGGTTTGTCAATTGAACCGCGGCTTCATTCGATAATGTCAGTGGCTGCGCTACTCCCCAATCGTCTGCAATCAAACAAATAAAATGATTGGCTAACAGTAAAATATCATCACGCCGTTCATTGAGACTGGGTAATTTTACTTCAATCACGTTGATGCGATAATATAAATCTTGTCTAAATTCACCCGTTTCGACAAGCTTAGCCAAATTTTTATGGGTAGCGGATAAAAGGCGCACATCCACGGCAATCTCTTGGGTACTCCCAATGGCGCGGATTTTCTTTTCTTGAATCGCGCGTAGTAATTTGACTTGCATTGAAATCGGCAAATCCGCTACTTCATCCAAAAATAGCGTGCCGCCATTTGCTTGTTGGAATAACCCTTCTTTGTCTGCGGTAGCGCCCGTAAAGCTGCCTTTTTTGTGCCCAAAGAACTCGCTTTCCATCAACTCTGATGGGATAGCACCGCAGTTAACAGGCACAAAATTGGCAGAGCAGCGCGGGCTTAAATCATGAATGAGCTTGGCAACGACTTCTTTACCCGTGCCCGATTCTCCCCACAGGAATACGGGCGCTTGGCTACGCGCCAATTTTTGGATGGTGGTTTTAAGCTGGGTAATGACGTTAGATTGTCCAATTAGGCGATTGCTAAAAGGATCATAGACTTCTTTACAATTGAGTTTATTGGCATTTTCCGCCACCTTCAAGGCGTTTTCGACCAGTTGGCGTAGCCGTGATAGCTCAAGCGGTTTATTGACAAAATCAAAGGCGCCCAATTTTAACGCTTCAATCGCCAAATCCATACTACCGTGAGCGGTAATCACTGCCACGGGGGTTTTGGCATAATTTTTACTGATAAATTTAACGATATCTAGTCCTGTCCCATCTGGGAGTTTGAGATCGGTTAAGCAAAAGTCAAAACTATACGCTTGAAGATGGCTGATGCCAGTGGCATAGTCATAGGCGACCTTGGTTTCAATGCCCATTTTTTTGAGTGTCATCTGCATCAAGCGACACAAATCTACTTCATCATCAATAATCAGCGCTAATGCCATACAGATGTAAAACCTTTAACACAAAGTAATTAGAGGGATTATAGCTCTTCGCTTGTTTTATCGTCAGTCAGCTATGGCAAAACAAGCTAGTGCAGACGTTATAGCGGGCTAACTTATGATAGCCCAGTTACTTGCTAGTCTCTGACTCACAAGCACCTTTGGTGACGCTCATAGTCTTGTCCATAGCATTGACGCCATTATTTGCCATACAAGCGTTGCCATAGGTTTGATAGCGGACGATGCCATTATTGATGGTCTTGACGCAGACAGGATCATATTGCATGGTGCACATCATCTCAGGTTTCTTGATGGGCTGAGGCATAGGTTGGGGGTTTTGCTGAGCTGGGCTAACAGCTTGGCAGCCAAATAAACTTAATGAGAAGCATAATGGGGTAAAAAACTTGAACATAGCATTTCCTTATTGTGTTCATTAGGTGATATTAAGAGGTGATACAAGCGGCATTGAGTATACCAAAACTATATGAAATCATCCTCAATAATAACCCACTTGCCAAATTATTATTGCTACTATCTGTTACCAAATCTTTAAAACTTAAGCAGGCAGCCAGCCGTCAGCCGTTGCACCCGTAACAAAGCAAGCCCCAAATCCGCCTATCCCCAAGTACAAGGCCGAGGCTTAAAGCAGATTCGCTCAATTCGCCAGACACCATATAAGGGTAGTGGATAAAAGACAAAAGCTAAAGGCTAATGGTTAAAAAGATGCGTTGAAGTCAATGTCATAGCCCAATCAAAAGTTGTTGTCAAATTTGTTAGCGCATTTTATAGTTAAATTTATGAAAAATTCAATATAAAGATAGGTAATACGTTTGACAATGAGGCAATCATGTTAACACTCACTTTTTTGGGCACATCAGCAGGGATACCCACTAAACACCGCAACGTCACCGCGCTTGCTGTATCACTCATCAATCCTTATAGCAAGGCAAAAAATATGCCTTGGATATTGGTGGACTGTGGGGAAGCCACCCAGCATCAATTACTCAAAACCCCGTTGTCCGTAATGCAACTAGAATTGATTTGCATCACCCATGTACATGGCGACCACTGTTACGGCTTGCCAGGTTTACTGGCAAGTATGGCGATGAGTGGGCGCAAGCACCCATTAACCCTTATCGCCCCACAAGCCATTGCTGATTATCTTGCCGCCGTGCAAGCCACGACAGCGCTGATGATAAGTTTTGACATTAATTTTATCGCCATTGAAAATAGAGGGCAGGGGGATAGTTACCCACCCATCATCCTGGATTTGACAGACGACCATCAGCTACAAGTTGACGTGATTGCGCTATCACACCGTATCCCTAGCCATGCCTTCAAATTCACCCAGCGACTGTCCAAAAAAACCTTATTGACCCAAAAACTCACCGAGCTTAACGTGGTAGATAAACGGCTATGGGGAAAACTTAAGTACGGTATTGACGTCAATCTAGATGATAACACCTTGCTAAAATCCGCGGATTTTGTCACCACCACGCTGCATAAAACCGTGCTGATAGTCGCAGGCGACAATGACTCACCTGAGCTATTAGCAAATGCCATATCAGATACCGATGTGCTAGTACACGAGGCGACCTATACCCAAGCAATCGCTGATAAACGAAAATTAGCCACTCATTATTTTGACCCCATGCACTCAGCCGCCAAGCAAGTAGCTGAGTTTGCGCAGCTGTCACAATTAAAAAACTTGATTTTGACCCATTTTAGCGCACGCTTTCAACCTGTTGATAAACCTAGTAGCAAAACTTTGAATATGTCACATATTCGGGCGGAAGTGGCTGCAAATTATCAAGGTAATTTTTGGCTCGCGCAAGATTTTGATGAATTTGAAATCGACAATGGCAAGGTTAAAAAGCACAATAGACAGCTAGATTAACCTTCAACAAGCCATCGTATTAAAAGAAAATTTTGTAAAAAGTTTTATTGATAACTTTTTTTTATACGCACCAGTCAAATTTACTTGTTATCCCGCCTAGAATTGTTTTGCATAATTAATTATATTTATGGTAATTTAATTATCATTTTTTTAATTTATAACTGTCTTAGCCAATCGTCAGTTGTGGATTGAGAATTCAACCGAACCGCTTGAGGAGAGTGTATGCAAATTGGTGTACCAAAGGAAACTGCATTATATGAAAATCGGATTGCGATTACCCCCGATACCATTAAAAAGTTCATCAAATTGGGTCACAGTATTGTGGTCGAACGCGATGCGGGTAAAGGTTCGTTTATTACCAATGATGCGTTGGAACAAGCAGGGGCGCAAATTGTTGATGATGCGATCTCAACAAGTGATGTGGTGCTCACGGTTAATAGCTTACCGATTGAAAAAATCAACCAGCTAAAACAAGAAGCGATTGTCATCGGCATGATGAATCCGTATCGCAATGCCAATTTGCAGGACTATGCCAATCGCCACGCCAAAGTGTATGCCATGGAGCTATTGCCGCGAACTTTGTCGCGGGCGCAGAACATGGACGTGCTGTCATCCCAAGCCAACTTGGCAGGCTATAAAGCAGTGATTTTGGCTGCTAACCAGTTTGGTCGTCCTTTCCCCATGTTTATGACATCGGCAGGGACGGTGAAACCTGCGCGTATTGTTATCCTAGGCGTAGGCGTCGCGGGTCTGCAAGCGATTGCTACCGCCCGTCGTTTGGGTGCCGTTGTAGAAGCCAGTGACTTACGTCCCACCGTGCGTGATCAAGTGGAGTCAGTCGGTGGTAAATGGCTCGATGTCCCCATGAGCGATGAGGAAAAAGCCAAAGCCAAAGACACAGGCGGCTATGCCTGGACACCGTCTGAGCAATATATCAAAGACCAAGCCGCGGTTGTCGATAAAGCAGTCAGCCAAGCAGATATCGTGATTACCACGGCTCAAATTCCGGGTCGCAATGCCCCGCGTTTGATACACCAAGCTACCATCGATAAAATGAAATCTGGCTCAATTCTACTGGATATGGCAGTGGAAACAGGTGGTAACGTAGAAGGCTCAGTGGTCGGACAAAATATCATCACCCCAAACGGTGTCACCATCATGGGTGTGCCCAATATTCCATCGACTTTGGCGGCGCAGTCATCGGTATTGTATGCCAACAACTTGTATAACTTTTTTGCAACCTTAATGGATGACAATAAAGCGTTTGCGCTCAATCCAGAAGATGAAATCCAAAAAGCCTTGCTGGTTACTAGCCAAGGTCAAGTATTGTTAGCCAGTCGCTAACCTAATTTTCATTTAATTTTACCTATCGAGGTTAGGAGGTTTTATGTTATTGACCCTATTAGCGTCTGCGACATCTGCCACCCCATTTGTGGCAATCTTTAGTATCTTCGTTTTGGCTATTTTTGTGGGTTATTACGTGGTTTGGGGGGTAACACCTGCACTTCATACCCCACTCATGGCGGTGACTAATGCATTATCCAGTATTGTCATCGTCGGTGCCATGCTGCAGACCGTCAGCATCGGTGGCAATATGTTTACCCCAACCAGCTTATTGGGGGCGTTTGCGGTATTTTTAGCCAGCATCAATATTTTTGGTGGTTTTTCGGTGACGGAACGTATGTTAGCGATGTTTAAATCAAAAGATAAAAAAGCCAAAGCTGAGCCAAACAAAGAAGGAAATGCTTGATGAATGAGAATTTGAATTGGGTCGCCCAACATGCTGATTGGTTTTATTTGATTGGTGCGGTGCTATTTATTTTAACCTTACGGGGTTTATCAAGCCCAAAAACCGCCATCCGTGGTAACCGATTCGGTATGATAGGTATGGCGATTGCCATTATTACTACCTTTTTCTTGGCACCCAGTCCGGTATTTGTATTAATTGTTGGCGCGATGGTGCTAGGCGCTGTGGTTGGTACTTGGAAAGCACGTACCGTTGCCATGACGCAAATGCCAGAAACCGTGGCTTTGATGCACTCTTTAGTGGGGCTATCGGCGGTTGCCATCGCACTAGCGAGCGTATTGCATACAGGCGTCGAGCATAGCACCATCGCGCGGTTTGAGTTGTTTGTGGGCTGTTTTATTGGTGCAATTACCTTCTCAGCGTCAATGTTTGCTTTTGGTAAATTGGCGGCAAAAAGCTGGGCAAAGACGCTTAAAGGCAGTTGGGTAAAACCTGTCCAAGCGTTATTATTCATCGCGATGTTAGCGTTTGGTATTATGTATTTTACCACCCAATCCATGCCAGCGTTTTATGCCATGACCATCCTTGCGATTATTTTTGGCTGGATGTGGATTGCACCGATTGGTGGCGGTGATATGCCTGTGGTGGTATCGCTACTAAACTCATTTTCTGGGTGGGCGGCAGCCGGTATCGGTTTTACCCTAGGCAACTCAATGCTGATTATCGCAGGGTCGCTGGTGGGTTCATCTGGGGCGATTTTGTCCTACATTATGTGTAAAGCCATGAACCGTTCATTGCTCAACGTATTGTTTGGCGGTATGTCAAGCAGCTCAGCCGCTGCGACAGAAGAAGATACGGGACCCAAAACTTACCGCACTGGTTCACCTGAAGATGCTGCCTTTATGATGGAAAACTCTAGCAGTGTCGTCATTGTGCCAGGTTATGGTATGGCGCAAGGCCGTGCGCAAAATGCGGTAAAAGAGCTTTATGAAATGCTCAAAGAAGAAGGCGTGGACGTGCGTTTTGCGATTCACCCCGTGGCAGGTCGTATGCCAGGTCATATGAACGTACTATTGGCTGAAGCAGATGTACCGTATGAAGACATCTTAGAAATGGATGAAATCAACTCGGACTTTGCAGGTACTGACGTTGTGCTCATTATCGGTGCCAATGACGTGGTCAACCCAGCGGCAAAAGACGATCCAAACTCACCCATCTTTGGTATGCCAATTCTTGAAGCAAATAAAGCGCAAACCGTGATGGTCATCAAACGCTCAATGAGTGCCGGCTACGCAGGTCTTGATAATAGCTTGTTCTACATGGACAAAACCATGATGATTTTTGGCGATGCCAAAAAAGTGGTGGAAGACATGATTCGCCATATCAATGGCACAGGTCACTAAGTTTTTTTAACTTTAATCAACCCTGACTAACCAGTTTAGTCAGGGTTTTTTATTTGCTATAATCAGGCGGATATCACAAGGAAAATTTATGAATTTATTAATTCGTTATCTTATCTTATGCTTGATGCTAAAATCTGATAAAGCAAAGTCATCTAAACCAAGCTATAGCGATGCGATTATCCGCCACTACCGGATTTTGCCGCATGATATGGGGTTTCGTCACCATGTGCCTAATTATCGCTACTTAAGCTTTATTGAGCTTAACATCCAGCAGTGGCTGATGCAGCAACGCCCAACGGACAAGCTAGGTTGGGTGATTGCATCGCAACAATTAACCTACATCAAAGAAAGCTTTTTGTTTGATAAATTGACGCTTCGCAGTCAATTATTGGCTTGGGATAAAAAATACCTATATTTTCGCCACGAGTTTTGGGTGAAAAATGACTTGTATGTGGTGGCACTGACCAAAATTGTATTGATGCTAGACCAGCAAGTGCAACCGACCAGCGTCATTGTACAGCAAGATGAACAAACTCATCCTGTCATTAAAACCTGGCAAGACAATCTTAACGAAATCAAAAAACTCACCCCCATCAAGTAATTGGAGAAAAATATGTCCCTCAAATGGAACGACACGTTAGAAATTGCCATTCAACTTTTTGAAAAATACCCTGATGAAGACGTGCAATATATTCGTTTTACCGATTTGCATCGGTATGTGACGCAGTTGGAAGAATTTAGCGATGATCCAACCAAATCGACCGAAAAACAACTAGAAGCGATTCAAATGGCTTGGCTAGACGAACTAGATTGAGCTGAATGCTAGATTCTTAAACATACTAGATTGTTAATGAGCAGCAGCTAAATTAATTTACCCATGAAAAATGACCCGCGTTTGCTTAATGCGTCAGCCAAAAAATAACGGTCTTTGATGTCATTTGACTTGGGTAATAATCATTTGGCTTGGGTAAATAATCAGTTGCCACGCCCACGAAGATTGCCAACCCCTAAATTAGCCTTATCACTGGGTTGTTAGCATGCAGTATTTAGTTTAACAGTAAGTTTTGTAATATTTGTTCATAAATTGCGGCAAGTTTGCCCAAATCTTCGACTTCTACACATTCATCAATTTGGTGGATGGTGGCATTACGCACGCCAAGCTCAACCACTTCCGGCGACCTATTGTCAACATTCAAGGTTGCAATAAAACGACCATCTGAAGTGCCGCCTGTGGTTGAAAGCTCTGTATCTGTCCCTGTCACGGCTTTAATCGCGGATTGACAGGCGCCGACGAGGTTGCCTTGCGGCGTCAAAAATGGGTTGCCCGATAATTTCCAATTGATGTGATAACTGGCTGCACCGTCTTGAAAATGCTTGTCAAAAATCGCATGGGTAGTCGCTTTAAGTTTCTCATCGTTGGTCTCAGTGGAAAAACGAAAATTAAACTCGGCACTTAAAGTTGCAGGAATCACATTGTTAGCCCCAGTGCCTGCATGAAGGTTTGAGATTTGCAGGGTGGTGGCAGGAAAATACGCATTGCCATTGTCCCAAGTTTGGCTACAAAGCTCGGACAGTGCTGGCAAAGCATAATGAATAGGGTTCACTGCCAAATGCGGGTAGGCAACATGGCCTTGTTTGCCGGTGACTGTCAAAACGGCGCCAAGCGAGCCACGACGACCATTTTTGATGATATCACCCAAGGTGTGAGTGCTAGAGGGTTCGCCAATCAAGCAATAGGTTATCGGTTGGTTGCGCGATTGCAATGTTTCCACCACTTTGATTGTACCGTTAACCGAAGGACCTTCTTCATCAGCGGTAATTAAGAAAGCAATTGAACCATGATGATTAGGGTGCTTGGCGACAAAGTTTTCAACAGCGACAGTAAATGCCGCAATCGCTGTTTTCATGTCTGCGGCACCACGCCCATAGAGTATGCCATCTTTGATAGTGGGTTCAAATGGCGGATAAGTCCATTGGCTGACATCGCCCGTGGGCACGACATCGGTATGTCCTGCAAAACATAATACGGGCGCCTGCGCCTGCCCACGACCTTGACGAATTGCCCATAAATTTTTGACTTCTGCTTCGCGTCCTGTTGTGCCTTTTTCACCAAAGTATAAAAACTCACAATCAAAGCCGAGGTGGTTAAGCCGCTCAGCCAGTATATTTTGACAGTCAAGGTCAGTTGGCGTCACTGATGGCTCGCGCATCAGCTGTAAACTTAGTGCTAAGGTTTGCGCTTGAAGGTGGTCTAAATCAGTGGCGTTACTGGCATAATCAGTCATTGTCGTTTCCTTAAAATCTCTCAAAAATCTCGCTTATTTGCGCTGCATATTAGCATAAATTAGCGCCTTAGCGGGTCGCATTGTTCGCAATCGCTCAGCATTTTGGCTACAATACGCTTTTTTTCTCGCTATGCTTTTTTTCTTATTGTGCTTTTTTGTGTTTTTTGCGAATGTTACTGGGGACATGTGGTATCGATGAATATCTCTACTTTTTTAATGGGCATGAGCGTGTGCTTTTCCCTAATTTTGGCGATTGGGGCACAGAATGCGTTTGTGCTTAAACAAGGGCTAAAACAACAATTTGTGTTTATCGTGTGTTTGATTTGCGCGTTATCCGATGCGGTGTTGATTACGGGTGGCGTGTTTGGTTTTGGCAAGCTGATTTCGCAATTCCCGCTGATTATCACCATCGCAAAATACGCAGGGGCGTTGTTTTTAATTGTGTATGGTGCCCGAAGTTTTATTGCGGCTTATCAATCAAACCAATCGCTCGTGGCGCAGGGTGAAGACGTTGGTAATTTAAAACAAGTGATTGCTATGTGCTTGGCGTTTACTTGGCTCAATCCCCATGTGTATTTAGATACGGTGATTTTGCTTGGGACGATTGCATCACAGGTTACCGATAAGCTGGCGTTTGCCTTGGGTGCAATTTTATCTTCGTTTATCTTCTTTTTTAGTTTGGGTTATGGTGCGCGTGTGCTGCAGCCGCTATTTGCCAAACCACTGTCTTGGAAAATTCTTGATATCCTCATCGGGGTTGTGATGTGGGGGATTGCGGCAAGTTTATTACTGGCTAATTAGCCCATCTTTTCTCATCCAAGTGGCAATGGAGAAGCGTTCACGATGGGTGATTGCGACTTGATGGACTAAGTTACTGTTAAAAATCACCAATCTGTTACCTTGGGGCTGTAATTGTTGTTGTGTATCATGCTGATCGATGACAACAATTTCACCGCCATCGTGCGCGCCCCAACCCTCATTGAGATAAAAAACCGCCGATAACACACGTTCATCACGCCCTTGCGGGTTGTCTGAATGCCACTGATAACCAAACCCTGCAGGGTAGCGGGCATAATGGGCTTCACTACGGCGAATGCCAGTGTATAAGGTTTGATTAAAAAATTGCGCGAGCTCATTAATCGCTTGTAGATACTGCATACCTATCGGACAGCGCTCATCAATCCAGCGGGTGCTATCTCCGCGAATGCTAGTGATTCGCTCACCCTGCGTCAAATTGGCCGCTTGATAGTCAATCAAGCCACTCTCTTTTTGTAACGCCTGAAAAAATTTGACGTCAAAACAGTCATCTAGCACGATAAACCCGTTATTAACCAGACCGTCAAGCTGTGCGTCGTTTATTTTTTCAAACCAGTTGGGCAGGATAAAATTCAACTCTGGCATGTGCGCTGTGTTTCCTCCAGCATTGTTTAACATTTAACTGGGCAATTTTTAGCAAAAACTTCTAGCAAAAACTTCGCCAATTTTTGATAGCTATGCTACCATATCTGCTAATTTGTTTACGAAAAATTTATTATGAATTATCAACACAGCTACCACGCGGGCAACTTCGCTGATGTGGTAAAACACGTTTTATTACTCCAATTACTTGAGATGATGAGCGCCAAGCCAAAACCTTATTATATTTTGGATGCATATGGTGGGCGCGGTTTGTATTCACTGGCCAGTGATGAGGCGAAAAAAACGGGTGAAGCCATCCATGGTATTACCAAACTGCTAGCGCAAGATAACAGCCAAGCACCACAGGCGGTGCAAGCCTATCTACAAGATATTGGCTACGCCAAAAAATTCTACGATAAGCATGTGTATCCAGGTTCACCTTGGTTTATTGCCCATCACATCGAAAAACAACAAGACGCTCACCCAGAGATTAACAATCGCGCCGAAGCGTTTGAATGGAAAGCCAGCGAGTTTGATGCGCTCAACTACCAACTGCACCAATTGCCCATTGGCGTGCAACATCGCAATGCCTATGAAGGGATTTTGGCGGTACTACCACCGCAAGAAAAACGCGGGTTGATTTTAATCGATCCCCCCTTTGAACAGGAACACCGTGATTTTAGCGCATTAGTAGATTTGTTGGTCAAAGCGCATAAAAAATGGTCAACCGGGGTGTTGGCTCTTTGGTACCCCATCAAAAACAACGATGCGGTTGAGCTGTTTTATAAAAAAATGAAACGTACCGAAATCCGCCGTCAATTGGTACTTGAGCTGAATATTTTCCCACCCGATTTGCCGATGGGCTTAAATGGGACGGGCATGTTGGTGATTAACCCACCGTGGCAATTTGATGCTAAAGCCGAAGAGATTTTGCAATATCTACAGCCAATTTTGCAGCATCCTGAAAGCCCACAAATGAGTGTGGAGCAGCGCACCAAAGTACAATGGTTGGTTGGCGAATAATTCACACTTGGCGGGTTAACTGGTCACAAAACCCGCCAAATTTTGCAATTTTTTACCGAGCTCGATGCACCTAGCAACAGACGATTTATTATAGACGACCTGCAAGAGACAACCTGCAAGGATAATCAATGAATAACGATAATAATAACCAACCAACCCTTATCAAGACGCCCATCGACCCCTCCCAACAGCCGCCACCGGCTCAGGATATCAATCCAATTCAGCTTGAGCATCAGCGTAACCGTGAATTGGCAGAAACCGATGACTATGATGGGCTCACCTTTGAAGTCATTGAAAATGCGCGTGTCGCTGACAAAACGATTGCGCAAAAAGGCGTTTATTTAATTCCCAATTCATTTACGCTATTGTCGCTGCTTGCGGCATTTTATTCGATCACCCAAAGCGCGTTGGGGGAAGGGCATTATATGCGCGCCTGTGTGGCGATTTTTATCTCGGCATTGCTAGATGGATTAGATGGTCGGGCGGCAAGGCTGTTCAATGCACAAAGTCCCTTTGGCGAGCAGCTAGACTCGCTAGCCGACTGCATCGCGTTTGGACTGGCGCCTGCGTTATTGATTTATCATTATGCGTTAGAGCCGTTGGGGCGTATTGGTATCGCTTGCGCCTTTGTGTATGCTGCCTGTGCGGCACTGAGACTGGCGCGTTTTAATGTACAAATTGGTGTCGTTGATAAAAAATACTTTGTCGGGGTAGCAAGTCCGTTAGCCGCTATTTTAGTCACTACGTTTGTGATGGTACATATGGATTGGCAAGTTGAATTGCCGGCGACCAGTCCCGCTTTTCAAATCTTGGCAGCTATTTGGGTAGTGGTTGCCGGCTTTTTGATGGTGAGTAATTTAAAATACTATAGCTTTAAAGAGTTTGATAAAAAGCGTGTCCCGTTTGTGGCATTGATTTTAATTGTGTTTGCGCTCGGTATCGTGCTGTATAATATTCCTGCAGGATTGCTCGCGATTAGCGTGATTTATGCCTTATCGGGCCCAGTAACTGCGGTTTGGAGCAAGTTTAAACGCAAATCTATTTAGCGCTACTTTAGGTTTTTTTGTTTTAGTAGTAATTTTTTTTAGAAACGGATGTTCAAATAGTACAAAAACTGGCATGATGAGCGTATCGTTTTCATGCCCGTTTTTTTTGGGTAACATGATGCGTTGTTCAAGGATATGAACCATTAATTTCCTCATAAGGAGTATGAGATGCACCGTCAGTCTGATTTAATCCACCCTACTTTTAGCCTAACCAAAATTTTTATCTCGGTGTGGTTGGCATCAACCTTAGCCGCTTGTGGTAGCGACAATGATTCCGCGACAACGCCACCTGCCAAAACAGGCGTTGCCTCACTGCCCACAGGTAATTTAATCAAAGATCCATTAACGACCAAAAATCTTACCACCAACGCCTTAACCCAGTTATTTAATACCACAGATCCCGATTTTAGCCAAGTTGCAGCCACGCCCAAGTGTGGTGTGCGTGTAGAATACATGCAATATGATACCGTCGATGTCAAAGGTAATAAGACCGATGCGACGGGTGCTGTGTTTATTCCGACAGGCACGGATGCAAACTGTAGTGGCAATCGACCCATTGTACTCAATGCCCACGGTACGGCAACGACCAAAGCCTATAATTTTGCAGAAGTCGGTAATGCCAACAATGAAGCAGGACCAGCCGCGACATTGTTAGCGGCTCTGTTTGCAGGGCAAGGCTATGTGGTTATCTCACCCAATTATGCAGGTTATGACAAATCAAGCCTAGCTTATCATCCATACCTCAATGCCCAGCAGCAGTCACACGAGATGGCAGATGCGTTAAAAGCAGGCAGGGAAGTGGTACGCCGCACAGGCAGTGCAACCAATGTCGCTGACAATGGCAAATTGTTTATCACAGGTTATTCTCAAGGTGGCTATGTCACCATGGCAACCACACGCTATCTTGAAACGCTTAAAGAACCTGTGACAGCAGCACTGCCAATTTCTGGACCCTATGCTATGGAAGCCTTTGGTGATGTGGTATTTGGTGGCAAAGTCATGCTCGGTGCGACTTTTTTTGCCCCGCTGATGGCTCGCAACTATCAAGAGCAGTATGGCAATATTTATGCCAAACCCAGTGACATGTTTGCGCCAGCCAATGCCGATGAAATCCCCTCGCTACTGCCTAGCGCCAGTATGACTGATATGCAGCTCATTTTAAGTGGCAAATTGCCTGCCTCAGCGATGTTTCAAAAAGCGCCAACTGGCAATTCAACGCTCGATGCGATATCACCGTCTGACCCAGGATTTAGCTTTGGTTTTGACAGCACGCAGTATTTAGTCAAAAATGACTACCGATTAGGGTACTTGGCAGATGCCCAAAAAAATGTCGATTGGGCAGTCCCTTATTTACAAGGCTATACCAACTATAAACCAGTGCCTGCCACACTGCCTGAACATCCCCTGCGTAAAGCGTTAAAAGCCAATGACTTGCGTGGCTATTTGCCCACAATGCCTGTCATTATGTGTGGGGGTAACCAAGATCCGATGGTGTTCTTTGACGTCAATAGTAGCTTGATGAAAACGCTATGGGACACTGATACTAATAAAACTAGCGCGACCAAGTTGGGAATTATTGATATCGATGTCACCAATCGCGCCACGCGTCAAAAACCAGTTTATCAAACGTTAGGTTTTGATACCGTCAAAAATAATAGCATCCAGTCTCAATCAGAAAAAATGCAAGCAGGATTCGCTAGCAAAGTGCAAAATATTGCAGCGATTGCGGCTGCCAACGGGGGCAATCCATCACAAGCCGTCGCTATGCAATATCATGGTTTAGTCACGCCATATTGTATGGGTGTGGCACAGACATTGTTTAGCCAGTTCTAA
>NZ_DAMALV010000004.1:0-64785 GCF_032069585.1 Moraxella sp. CTOTU48268 | reverse complement strand
AAAGCATGATATTTTGACATTACGGTCGACATTTGGCGGTGAGTTAACTGCTAAATCATGCGTTTTATGCTATAATTATTCCTTTTTACTATCCTAAAAATATAACGTCATCTGTGTTATTTTTCTGAAGTTTTTGATTGGGGTTTTTTGCAACTTTTGGTCAAAATTGCGCATTGCCTTTACATTGCGCAGTACTTTTAAGTTAGCCATCGCCTTGAAAAGTAAAATAAATAAGATGACTCACATATTTAAGTAGCTTGATAAAAGGAGCGTGCATGTCCACCGATTCCGTTAGCCCCATTGGCATCGTCGATGAATTAAAACAATCTTATCTCGACTATGCCATGAGCGTAATTGTCTCCCGTGCTTTACCTGATGTGCGTGATGGGCTGAAACCTGTTCATCGCCGTGTGTTATACGCGATGCATGAATTATCAAACGACTTTAACAAACCTTACAAAAAATCGGCGCGTGTGGTCGGTGATGTTATCGGTAAATACCACCCGCATGGCGATACTGCAGTGTATGACGCGATTGTGCGTTTGGCGCAGCCGTTCTCAATGCGCTATATGCTCATCGATGGTCAAGGTAATTTTGGCTCAGTGGATGATGACCCTGCCGCAGCGATGCGTTATACCGAAGTGCGCATGCAAAAACTTACTCACCAAATGCTGGGTGATTTGGATAAAGACACCGTGGATTGGGAGCCAAACTATGATGGCTCTGAGCAAATGCCAAGCGTCATGCCAGCCCGTATTCCAAATTTACTCGTCAATGGTGCCACAGGGATTGCGGTGGGTATGGCGACCAATATGGCGCCACACAATTTGACGGAAGTGATTAATGCGTGTTTGGCCTATGCCGATGATCCGCACATCTCGGGTGAAATGCTTATGCAGCATATCACCGGTCCTGATTTCCCAACAGGCGGTATTATTTATGGTCGCTCAGGCATTGTCGATGCTTATCGCACCGGTAAAGGTCGCTTGCATTTGCGCGGCAAATATCACATCGAACCGATGAGTGAAACGGGCGCCAATAAAGAACGTGAACGTATTGTATTTACCGAGATTCCGTATCAAACCAATAAAGCAAAATTGATTGAAAAAATTGCAGAATTGGTACGCGATAAAAAACTTGAAGGCATTAGCGAGATTCGCGATGAGTCAGATAAAGACGGCATGCGTATCGCCATTGATTTAAGACGTGGTGAAAACGCGGAAGTCATCGTTAACAATTTATTTATCCAGACGCCTTTAGAATCGAGTTTTAGCATCAACATGGTTGCCTTAGATGAAGGTCAACCTAAAATCATGACGTTGCGTGATTTAATTGCCGCTTTTGTACGTCACCGCCAAGAAGTCGTCACTCGCCGTACTATTTATGAACTCAAAAAAGCAAAGGCGCGTGGTCATTTGCTAGAAGGGCTAACGATTGCCCTTGCCAACATTGATCGTATTATTGACACTATCAAGGCATCGGCAAACCGCCAAGAAGCCCGCGATAACTTACTGACCAATACTTGGCAGTCAGGTGGCGTGATTGCCATGTTAGAGGCAGCAGGCAGTCATTCGATTCGCCCTGATGTGATTGAAGGCGAAGACCTTAATGCCCCATATGGATTGATTGATGATAACCAAAATTATCGTCTATCGCCTGACCAAGTCAATGCTATTTTGGATATGCAGCTGCACCGTTTAACAGGGCTAGAGCAAGACAAGCTACAGCAAGAATTCAAAGAAATCTTGGCACTCATCGCCCAATTACAAAGCATTTTGGATAACTTTGACCAATTAATGCAAGTAATCAAAGACGAATTAATCCAAATTCGTGATGATTTTGGCGATGCACGTAAAACCCAAATCGTCGATAGCCGCAGTGACTTTAGCCGTGCGGATTTGATTCCAGAGCAAACCGTTGTGTTGACTGTGTCACGTACGGGCTATGCCAAAACCCAGCCTATCAGCGACTATATCGCCCAAAAACGCGGTGGTAAAGGCAAATCAGCCACTGCCATGAAAGCAGACGACGTCATTGACCATATGGTAGTCACGTCCACACACAACAACGTGATGATTTTTACCGATCGTGGCCGTGTGTTTGGGTTACAAGTGTTTGAAGTGCCTATTGCCAGCCGTGGTTCGCGTGGCCGTCCGATGGTCAATTTAATTGCGCTCGATGCCGATGAAAAAGTCACCGCCATCTTGCCTGTGACCGAAGATGACAAGCAAAATGACAATAGCTATGTGTTCTTTGCAACCGCATCGGGTATGGTAAAACGCGTCCAATTGTCACAATTTAAAAACCTTCGTGCCAATGGACTTCGCGCTGTCGAACTCAATGACGGCGATAACTTGATTGGCGTTGCCATTACCGATGGCGAGCAAGACATCATGTTATTTTCCAATGAAGGTAAAGCCATTCGCTTTAATGAAAGTAAAATCCGTGCGATGGGTCGTACTGCAAAAGGGGTACGCGGTATGCGGGTGACGCTACTGGCCAATCAAGGTATCGAAGACGAAGACGCCGAGCTTGAAGACGATAGTCACGATGACCAAGACAATGACAGTGTCGTTGCGGTTAGCCGTGTGGTGTCGTTGGTTGTTGCCCCACAACAAGGCGAGATTTTATGTGCTTGTGAGCGTGGCTTTGGCAAACGTACACCTGTCTCTGATTTCCCTGTCAAAGGTCGGGGTGGTAAAGGCATTATCGCCATCAAAACCACGGCGCGTAATGGCGAGCTGGTGCAGGCATTAGCGGTAACCGATGCCGATGATATTGTGCTGATTTCTGATGCAGGCACGCTGGTGCGTACACCTGTCGGACAAATCGCGCAAACAGGTCGTAATGCGCAAGGGGTCACCCTGATTCGTATTTCACAAGATGAATCATTGGTTTCCATCGCTTTGGTCGAAGGCGGTAGCGAAGACGAGCTGGACGAAGATAGTTTAGAGGCAGCATTGGCTGACAATATCGCGCAAGATGGTACTGATTTACAAGACAGTGCGGATTTGCAAGACATCGAGTTGTCTGAAGCCCTGCAGCAAGATGGTTTACTAGAAGCCGATGCACAACAGCTAGATGACTAATTTGTAGCCTTGCTATTTGTAACCTCACTTTATCAAACCAGCTTATCAATCAATAAGCTCAATAAGCTGGTTTTTCTCGCTGAATTCTACAATTTCGCAACAGCCAGCAAGTTTAAAGCCTTATAAAATTTAAAATTACCTTGTTCCAACAATCCTATTACATTAAAAGACGAGTATACCCATGTCAAAACTGCATCTACACCACCTTGAAAAATCACGTTCGTTTCGAATCCTTTGGCTATTGGAAGAATTAGAGCTGCCTTATCAGTTAACCAAGTACGAACGCCATCATGGTTTGGCGCCCAAATCTTTGCAAAAAATTCACCCGATGGGTAAGGCACCTATCCTGCAAGATAATGGAAAAACGCTGATTGAATCTGCCAATATCATTGAGTATTTGATTGATAACTATGACCAGCCAAGCGACCAGCAAGATGCACAGCCAATCTCACAACTGGTGCTGAATAAAAAATTTCGCCCAGATTATGGGAGTGAGGCGTATGAACAGTATCGATATTGGCTGCATTTTACCGAAAGCTCGTTGATGCCCTTGCTTATTATCCGACTGGTATTTGCTACCATGATAAAAAAATCACCGATAGGTATCAAGCAAGTGGCAAAATTACTCAAATCAGGGATAGACAAATCTTACCTGAATCATTCATTAACCGAACAGCTCAAAATGCTAGATAAGCATTTGGGAAATAATGAATGGCTTGCTGGCAACCAATTTAGCGGCGCTGATATACAGCTTGAATTTGCCATAAACGCCATGCAAGAAACCCATAGTTTAGAGGCAAAATACGCCAATATTCACAATTGGTTAAAAAAATGCCAAGCTCGCCCAGCTTATCAAAAAGCGGTTGATAAGTGTTGATGGTTGACTGTCAAGCGACTTAATGCTTTTATTGCTTTACCTTGTCAATAAATTTACTACGCGGTCAGAAAAAACAGTTGTCTTTTTCACCTTTATTTCATAGCTAAATACCTATTAAAAATTAGCGAAAATACATAAATATTTTTTTCATGTAAAATATTGCTATCGCTATTTATAACAATGTTTTGTGTCTAATAGTTGAATACTTTGAGTCGTTTACAACCTAGCTCCATTCTAGGTTATTTCCATGGATGGATGCCATTGCCAGAAGGAACGAAAAATGCAATATCAGTATTTTAAAGACCCTGATAGTCAAGAAACCCAAGAATGGCTTGATGCCTTTGATTCGGTGATCAAGTCAGTGGGAAAAAAACGTGCCACTTTTTTACTAAAAGCCATCTATGATAAGGCGGTACAAGAAGGATTACGCGTTAACCGTCTTGACACCGCTTACATCAATACTATTCCTGTAGAAGACCAGCCCTCGTATCCCGGTGATTTAACTCTAGAGCGTAAAATTCGCGCTATCATTCGTTACAATGCGGTGGCGATGGTGATGCGTGCCAACAAAAATGACGACGACTTGGGCGGTCACTTAGCGACGTTTGCCTCGAGTGCGACGTTATACGAAACAGGTTTTAACCATTTTTGGCGTGCAGCGAGTGAAAGCTTTGGCGGTGATATGATTTATTATCAAGGTCATGGTTCGCCAGGGATGTATGCTCGCTCATTTTTAGAAGGTCGATTGACTGAAGAGCAGCTGACAAATTTTCGCCGTGAAGTAGGCGGCAAGGGGCTATCTAGCTACCCACACCCTTATTTGATGCCTGACTATTGGCAGTTCCCAACCGTGTCGATGGGTTTAGGCCCGATCATGTCGATTTATCACGCGCATGTGCACCAATATCTTGAAAATCGTGGCTTGATTCCAAAAGAAGGTCGCAAGATTTGGGCATTCTTGGGCGATGGTGAAACCGATGAGCCAGAGAGCTTAGGTGCTATCTCACTAGCCGGTCGCGAGAATCTAGAAAATCTGATTTGGGTGATTAACTGTAACTTACAGCGCCTAGATGGCCCGGTACGTGGTAACGGTAAAATCATCCAAGAGCTTGAATCTGTGTTTCGCGGTGCAGGCTGGCGAGTGATTAAAGTTATTTGGGGTGGTAAATGGGATACGCTACTAGACAAAGACCATACAGGCGCGCTCAAACACCGTATGCTTGAGACCCTCGATGGTGAATACCAAGTCTATAAAGCGCGTGATGGTAAATTCGTCCGTGATTATTTCTTTGGTAAATACCCAGAACTTGCTGAAATGGTCAAAGATTGGACTGACCAAGAAATCCAAAATTTAGACCGTGGTGGTCACGACCCGATGAAGGTGTATGCCGCATTTAGCGAAGCCATGAAAGCCAAAGGTCAGCCGACAGTGATTTTGGTTAAAACCGTCAAAGGTTATGGCTTATCTAACCAAAGCCAAGCGGTCAACAAAACCCACCAAATCAAAAAACTCGAAATTGATTCGTTAAAATACTTCCGTGACCGTTTTGATTTGCCATTTACCGATACGCAGCTTGAAGAATTGCCGTTTTATCGTCCTGATGAAAATTCTGCTGAAATCCAATACCTCAAAGGTCGCCGTCAGGCACTGGGCGGACATTTACCCAATCGCCGTAGTGGTCATATTCCACTCGATGTCCCAGGGTTAGAGATTTTTGACAAATTACTACAAGGTAGTGCGGGCAAAGAACAATCTACCACCATGGTATTTGTACGCTTGCTAGCGGCACTGCTAAAAAATAAAGCGCTGCAAGAGCGTGT
Source organism: Moraxella sp. CTOTU48268 (assembly GCF_032069585.1). Lineage (NCBI taxonomy): Bacteria > Pseudomonadati > Pseudomonadota > Gammaproteobacteria > Moraxellales > Moraxellaceae > Moraxella > Moraxella sp. CTOTU48268. Next base: position 58,998 of record NZ_DAMALV010000004.1, on the reverse strand, counting down.
GGTGCCGATTGTGCCTGATGAAGCCCGTACTTTTGGTCTTGAAGGTATGTTCCGCCAATTGGGTATCTACTCGGCATCGGGCCAAAATTATACCCCTGAAGACCATGAAGCCTTGATGGGTTACAAAGAAGCCAAAGACGGTCACATGCTGGAAGAAGGCATTAATGAAGCGGGTGCGATGAGTACTTGGATTGCGTTAGCGACCAGTTATTCAACCAATGCGTTACCGATGATTCCTTTTTATATCTATTATTCGATGTTTGGTTTCCAACGCGTCGGTGATTTAGTTTGGGCCGCAGGCGATATGCAGGCGCAAGGGTTCTTGCTGGGCGGTACTGCAGGTCGAACCACACTCAATGGCGAAGGCTTACAGCACCAAGATGGTCATCAGTTGATTTTATTTAATACGGTGCCAAACTGTGTCACTTATGACCCATGTTATGGTTATGAGCTAGCGGTGATTGTACAAGATGGTCTGCGCCGTATGTATGGTGAAGGCGAACGAGTTTTCTATTATATCACCTTAATGAATGAAAACTATGAGCAACCAGCCATGCCAATAGGGGTCGAAGAAGGCATCAAAAAAGGCATGTACTTGCTCAAAGATAATGGTTCAAAACAAGTGCAATTGCTGGGTTCGGGCGTGATTTTACGTGAGGTTGAAAAAGCCGCACAAATTCTAGCTGAAGAATTCAACATCAATGCCAACGTGTGGAGTGTCACAAGCTTTAATGAACTCACTCGTGAGGGCATGGCATGTGACGAGTACAATCGTCTACACCCACTAGATGAACAGCGTACGCCTTGGGTTACTGAACAACTTGCACAGCATGAAGGCATTGTAGTCGCCGCCACTGACTATATGCGCATATTCTCTGAACAAATCCGCGCCTACCTACCAGACAGTCGTCCGTATGCCACCTTAGGTACCGATGGTTTTGGTCGTTCGGATAGCCGCAGCCAATTACGTAGTTTCTTTAAAGTGGATGCTGCCCATATTGTGGTAGCAACGCTCAAACTATTGGCAGATGAAGGCGAAGTTGATGCGCGTTTGGTCAAAGATGCCATTAGTAGCCTAGGTATTGATGCCGATGCTTCACCTGCTTGGTATCCTCAAGTACAAATCGACCAATCCCCAGATGCACCAGCGATTTTAGGCGCGAATCCAAAACCTGTACCAACCTTGGTTGAAGAGGATGATGAAGCGATTTCAGCAGACGGCAAAGCAGAAGATAAAGCCGATGCGCCAATTCTTAACGAAAAACCTGAATAATATCAATTAATAATTGGAAAAAATCAGCCACGTATTAGCGGCTGATTGCCAACTTAGTAAAAATAAAACTTTAAGGATAAACCCATGGAAATCAAAGTTCCCGACTTAGGCGTTGATAGCGCTGAAGTCAGCGAAATTATGGTCAAAGTCGGCGATGTCATCAATGTGGACGATAACATTGTCTTATTAGAGTCTGACAAAGCTTCTGTGGAAGTGCCTGCAACATCAGCAGGGACTATCACAGCGATTAATCTTCAAATCGGCGATAAGGTCAAAGAAGGTGATGTGATTCTCACCATCGACAGTGTAGACAATAGCCAATCAAACACTACACCCGTAGAGCAATCTGCGCAACAGACAGACCAACAAGCAGCCCAATCTCACGAAGCTGGAGAAAAAGAAACTAAAGACGCTAAAGCGACTTCATCGCAAGCGCCGTCTATGGCTGCGTCAAACCAATCACAGCCCACATCTACATCAGCTGAAGCAACTTATACATTGCCAGATTTGGGTGTCGATAGCGCAGAAATTAGTGAGTGGTTGGTCAAAGAAGGCGATACTGTCACTGCTGAACAACCGCTAGTATTGGTTGAATCCGATAAAGCATCGGTCGAAGTACCGGCACCTGTTAGCGGAAAAATTGTCAAATTTTTAGTCAATGCAGGGGATACGGTCACCAATGGTCAAGACTTTATCGTGATGGCCTCCCAATCAGCTACGCAACAGTCATCATTAGCCAGTGACTCATCAGAACAAGCCGCCAGTCAAGCCAATTCAGCGACAAATCAAAATGAGCCACCCGTTCAAACAGTATCTGCCCCTCAATCATCCACGCCCGCTGGTAAACAAACTTTTGGTTTGCCTGATCTCGGGGTAGAGTCGGCACAGATTAGTGAATGGATGGTCAAAGTAGGCGATGAGGTCACAGCAGAACAACCCCTGTTGTTGGTAGAATCTGATAAAGCCTCGGTGGAAGTCCCCTCGCCAGTTGCCGGTAAAGTGGTTGAATTACTAGTTAACCCTGGCGATACCGTCACCAATGGTCAAGACTTTGTCGTGATTGAAGCGCCGGGGTCAGTGCAATCCGCATCAAGTTCAGCATCACAGCCACAAGCGACCACCCATACTGCTCAGCAAGAAGTCGCTAAAACGCAAAATACTGCACCGACTTCAACTAGTAGCGCTACCACAACAGCTAGCCAGTCAAATTCACAGTCAAAACTGTCTGAAGCGCAAATCAATGCCAAAAATACCGCGGTTTATGCAGGTCCTGCGGTGCGCAAACTTACGCGCCAATTGGGTGTTGATGTCAGTGAGGTGACTGGCACGGGCGCTAATGGGCGTATTATCAAAGAAGATGTGTTTGCTTATGTCAAGAATATGATAAAAGCAGTTAGCACGCCTGCAGCAGCAAATAATATCTCTGCGCCATCAGCGGCTCGCTCAGGACTCCCTAATTTACCCGATATGAGTAAAACGGAAATTTGGGGAGAAATTGAGCGCCAAGATTTGACCCGTCTACAAAAAGTCTCAATTCCGCAGCTTAATTACAATACCTATTTGCCACAAGTGACCCAGTTTGATTTGGCAGATATTACCGATGTTGAAAAATTGCGTGGTGACCTAAAAGATGAGATGAAAAAAGAAGGCGTGAGTTTAACTATTCTGGCTTTCATCATGAAAGTAACTGCTTATGCGCTGATGCAACATCCAAAATTTAACAGCCATTTAAGCGATGACAACACCCAAATTATCATCCGTAAATCTGTGAATTTAGGCTTTGCCGTAGCAACCGAGGATGGTTTAACAGTCCCAGTCATTCAACGTGTAGAGCGAAAAGGCATCAAGCAACTAGCGATTGAAATCGGTGAGCTTGCCAAAAAAGCGCGTGATAAAAAACTATCTGCCAAAGAGTTAACCGGCGCGTCATTTACGATTTCAAGTCAAGGCAATCTTGGCGGTACTTACTTTACGCCGCTGGTCAATTGGCCACAAGTTGCGATTTTAGGCATCAGTGAATCTAGTATTCAGCCACGTTGGAATGAGATTAAAGGCGAGTTTGAGCCACGTTTAATGCTACCGTTGTCATTATCGTATGACCACCGTGTGATTAATGGTGCGGACGCTGCGGTATTTACCCGATATATTGCAAAATTACTAGCAGATCCACGCCGCGTGTTGTTATAAATTGCAGCGCAAAAAAACCTAGCGGGTCATCTCCATGCTAGGTTTTTTAATGACCAAAAAAAGCCCTTAGTCAAAACTAAGGGCTTTATGAATGCCAACAAGCTTATTTTTCGGTTTTTGCTAAGAAGAACCAAGTGTCTAAAACCGAATCCGGATTCAATGAAACAGAAGTAATACCTTGTTCCATTAACCACATCGCTAGATCTGGATGGTCAGAAGGACCTTGTCCACAGATACCGATATACTTGCCTTGTGCGTTACAGGCATCGATAGCCATTTTCAGTAGTTTTTTAACCGCTGGGTCACGTTCATCAAATGATTGAGATACGATACCCGAATCACGGTCAAGACCAAGGGTTAACTGGGTTAAATCGTTCGAGCCGATTGAGAAACCATCGAAGTATTGTAAAAACTCTTCTGCTAACAAGGCATTGGTTGGCAACTCACACATCATGATGACGCGTAAACCGTTTTCACCACGTTTAAGACCATTTTTCTCAAGTAGCTCTAATACCTTACGCGCTTCTTCCGTCGTACGTACGAATGGAATCATAATCTCAACGTTGGTTAAGCCCATTTCATCACGAACACGTTTTAATGCACGACATTCTAATTCAAAGCAGTCACGGAAATTTTCTGACACATAACGGCTGGCACCACGGAAACCGAGCATTGGGTTTTCTTCAGATGGTTCGTATAGTTTACCGCCGATTAAGTTTGCATATTCATTCGATTTAAAGTCAGACATACGTACGATAACTTTCTTATCTTTAAAAGCGACCGCTAGGGTTGAAATACCTTCAACTAATTTATCAACGTAGAAGTCAACCGGTGAAGCATAACCTGCCATACGCTCTTGAATCGCTTGTACGATTTCGCGTGGTAGGGTGTTCATGTTAAGCAGTGCCTTTGGATGCACGCCAATCATACGGTTGATGATGAATTCTAACCGTGCTAGACCCACCCCTTCATTAGGGATTTGGGCAAATCCAAAGGCGCGGTCAGGGTTACCGACGTTCATCATAATTTTAAATGCCAAGTCTGGCATTGACTCAATTGAGTTGTTTTGGATTTCAAAGTCCAATTGACCTTCGTAGATATAACCGGTATCACCTTCTGCACAAGATACAGTGACTGCTTGACCATCGGTCAATAGGTCAGTGGCGTTACCACAACCCACGATGGCAGGGACACCCAATTCACGCGCGATAATTGCCGCGTGACACGTACGACCACCACGGTTAGTGATGATAGCAGCCGCACGTTTCATGACGGGTTCCCAGTCTGGGTCAGTCATATCAGACACAAGGACGTCACCTTCTTGTACTTTATCCATTTCATGGATTGAATTGACCACGCGTACAGTACCTGCGCCGATACGTTGACCAATTGAACGACCTTCACAGATGACATCGCCTTTTTCTTTAAGGATGTAACGCTCCATGACATTTTGACTTTCACGGCTTTTTACTGTCTCTGGACGGGCTTGCACAATGAATAATTTGTTACTGTCACCATCTTTTGCCCATTCGATATCCATCGCATGACCATAATGTTTTTCGATGATTAACGCTTGTTTGGCAAGTTCAACCAATTCTTCATTGCTCAGTGAAAATTGGTTGCGTTCTGCTTTGTCTACTGGGACTATTTTGACTGATTTGCCAGCTGAGTGCTCGTCTGCATAAACCATTTTTTGTTGTTTGCTGCCGAGGTTGCGACGGATTACCGCAGGTTTGCCGGCATTTAATAAGGCTTTCGAAATGTAGAATTCGTCAGGGTTCACCGCACCTTGCACCACCATTTCACCCAAGCCATAGCTTGCTGTGATAAATACCACGTCATTAAAACCACTTTCGGTATCAATGGTGAACATCACACCTGAAGTGCCTGTCTCTGAACGTACCATACGTTGTACGCCAGCTGATAACGCAACACCTGCGTGCTCAAAACCTTTGTGAACGCGGTAAGCGATGGCGCGGTCATTATATAAAGAAGCAAAGACTTCTTTAATAGCAATCAAGATATTGTCAATACCACGGATATTGAGGAAAGTTTCTTGTTGACCAGCAAATGAGGCGTCTGGTAAATCTTCGGCAGTCGCTGATGAACGAACCGCAACAGCGATGTCCTCGCCTTGGCTCATCTCGGCAAAGGCATCACGGATTTCTTGTTCTAGATCTTTAGGCAACTCTTGCTCAATAATCATGTCACGGATTTTTTTGCCCGTGGCAGTCAATGCCGCAACATCATCCACATCCAGACCTTGAAGCGCGTCTTTGATTTTGTCTTGAAGACCTGTACCGATTAAGAATTTGTTAAAAGCTTCAGACGTTGTTGCAAAGCCACCTGGTACGCTTACCCCTAAATCTGTTAGGTGACTAATCATTTCACCTAATGAAGCGTTTTTACCGCCTACTTTGTCAATGTCGTTTTTGCCTAACTTGTCGAGTGAGATAACTTGTGCGTTCAAGGTGATAACTCCGTGAAATAAAGATTATTTTGAAAAGATTATAACGGTATTTCGTAGAAAATTCATCTTAAAAAATGATTTTCTAGCAAAAAATTTATAATTTTAAAAAAACTGTCAGCGATTAACAATTCAACTAAAATTTTGCTTGGATATCTTTGAGTTTAAGGGGATAAAAAATGTAGATAAGCCTTTAATGACAATAACTAATGGCTAATTAAGGCAAATTAAGCATCGATTTGTTAGATTAAAGCCTACAAGTCACGTATAATAACAAACTCTCGACCTGTAAGACAAACGCCTGTAAGACAAATGCCTCTGAGACAAACGATAGTGTCTGCGCTAATAACGACATTAATAGAGGACATTCACTGCCAAAAACGCAGTGAATGAGTGAGGTTAACCCCAATGTCAGTAGTGTCAGTTTAAACCAGTGTTAATTTAAATTAGTATGGACGCTTCTTGTCATTTTTTTGGATAATTTTTCATGACCATTGAGCAAATCAAAGCCACGATTCAAAATAAAGACGCCTTAAATTTTGCAAATTCGCAGTCGTTGCGAAGTGTGTTTTTTATCTCTGATGGTACCGCGATTACGTCTGAAACCCTAGGTCGTTCTATTTTAAGCCAATTTCCCACGGTACCATTTGAGACCCGGGTTATTCCTTATGTTGACACCCTCGATCGCGCCGATGAAGCGGTCAATCAAATCAATCTTGCCCACCAACGTGATGGGGTAAAGCCGCTAGTCTTTGATACCATCGTTGACCCTGTGATTCGTGAACGAATCAATGGCGCAGATGCCTTTAACTTGGATATTTATGAAGGCTTAATCAGTAAAATTGCCGATGAAATCAAAGTACAACCTGCACCGCATACCGGTCATGCGCATGGGGATGTCGATTCTGAGAACTATAAATCGCGTATCGATGCGGTGCATTTTGCTTTAGACAATGATGATGGCGCGCGTACCACCCATTATGATGCGGCAGATATTATTTTGATTGGGGTGTCACGTTCGGGCAAAACGCCCACCTCTTTATACCTAGCGTTGCAATTTGGTATTCGTGCGGCAAATTATCCGTTGACTGAAGATGATTTATATGAAAATTCGTTGCCCAAAGCGTTAAAGCCCTACCGTGACAAACTGTTTGGTTTGGTGATTGACACCGATCGACTGGTAAAAATTCGTAACGAGCGCCGTGCGGGTAGCCGCTATGCAAGTTATCAGCAATGTCAGCAGGAGTTGCGCGCCATTCAAGGTATTTATATTTCTCAAGGGATTCCAAATATTGATGTATCAACGATGTCGATTGAAGAAATCGCGACGCGTATTTTACAGATGACGGGGTTAAAACGCCGAATTGGTTAATGTAATCTCTTAACATACGGTTGGTTTGTCGTATTTTATATTTAATTTAAAAATTTTTTATTCATTATCAAGGCTTAAAATATGGGAGCTAATATGCCAAAAAAACGGATTAATGACAAAGTCACTCAAATTCCCCCTACAAACAATGACAACGAAAACATGTGTGATTCCAATACGCAGTCAATTATTGAGCACCAAGAAAATATTACCGAAATTTTGGCAAAACCAACCAAAACTGAAATTTCGGATTCTGATAAAAAAGCCAATACCGTCAGTATCAGTGAAGACGATGATAAGGTAAAACATTTTGATGATGCATCGGTGCATTTTGATTTGATTAGCCCGCTGGATAACACCCGTATCAATTTAAAGCGTTACAAGCGTCAAGATGCCGTTAGCCATGCCTATGATTATGATGCTATTGTGATTGGCGCAGGACCCGCGGGTGAAGCAGCAGCGATGAAAATCGCCAAATCTGGGCAAAAAGTTGCCGTGATTGATCCACGCAAACAAGTGGGTGGTAACTGTACGCACGTAGGCACAATTCCAAGTAAAGCATTGCGTCAGTCAGTGTTTAATATTATCGGTAATCGCCGCGATCCTATCTTAAACCAAGGCATTGACTATCACCAGATTCCACTCAATAAAGTATTAACCAAAGCGCGTGAAGTGGTACGTAATCAGGTGGAAACGCATACCCGTTTTTATGAGCGCAATCAAATTGATTTAATCAATGGTTGGGCAAGTTTTAAAGATACCCATACCATTCATGTTGATATGAGTGATGGTACCGAGCAAGACATTACCTTTGAACAAGCCATTATTACTGTGGGTAGCCGTCCTTATCGCCCAGATTTGTTAGATTTTAGCCATCCTCGCGTGTTTGATTCCGATAAAATCTTGCAAATGGATTATGTGGTACAGCGTATTATCATTTATGGTGCAGGTGTGATTGGCTGTGAATATGCGTCTATTTTTACCGGTCTTGGCTATAAAGTAGATTTGATTAATACCCAAGAGCAGTTGCTGAGCTATCTAGATGATGAGATTTCTGACGCATTGTCGCATGACTTCAGACAATTTGGCGTGTTGATTCGCAACAAAGAAGAAATTGAACGGCTAGAAACTTATGATGACTGCGTGATTTTATATCTAAAAAGTGGTAAACGCATCAAATCTGACGCTATTTTATGGTCAAACGGTCGCTCAGGTAATACCGACAGTCTCAACCTTGCCGCCATCGGACTCACCGCAAACAGCCGTGGTCAACTTAAAGTCAATGAGCATTACCAAACCGATATCCCAAATATTTATGCAGCAGGGGATGTGATTGGCTGGCCATCGCTTGCATCGGCAGCTTATGATCAAGGACGCTGCGCCGCTGCTTATATGGTGGGCGATGAAAACGCACAACCTGTTCGCAGTGTGCCAACGGGTATTTATACCATTCCTGAAATTTCAAGTATTGGTAAAAACGAACAAGAATTAACGGCCGAAAAAGTGCCGTATGAAGTGGGGCAAGCTTTCTTCAAACACCTTGCCCGCGCACAAATCATCGGTGAGCGTAGTGGGGTGTTAAAAATACTGTTCCACCGTGAAACCTTAGAGGTTTTGGGTATCCATTGCTATGGCAATCACGCCTCTGAGATTATTCATATCGGACAAGCAGTGATGGAAAGTAAGGGCAGCAATACGCTAGAATACTTTGTCAATACTACCTTTAACTACCCAACGATGGCAGAAGCCTATCGCGTTGCTGCGCTCAATGGTCTTAATCGGGTGTTTTAATGGCGCAAATTAATGTAAAGCTACAACCCCAGTACGTAAAATTACAACCGCAGTTGCAACAAGCGCTCTCTGAGTTAAAGTTGCCACTATCGGATGAGCAGCAATTACAGCTCCTGTACTATCTACAGCAGCTGTTATTTTGGAATAAAGCGTATAATTTGACCGCTATCAAAGATGACCAACAAGCGTTAATCAAACACATCTTTGATAGTTTGTCGATTGTGCCATTTTTGCCAGCCGGTGATTTGCTAGATATTGGGACGGGCGCGGGTTTGCCAGCAGTGATAGTTGCCATTTGTCAGCCACAACGTACGGTGACAGCACTCGATAGTAACCAAAAGAAAATTCGCTTTATCAAACAAGTCGCCAGTGAAATGGGGTTAAAAAATCTAACACCGGTTGCCAGTCGTATTGAAGCGCATGCAGGTACTTATCAAGTCATTACCTCAAGGGCGTTTGCATCACTGGTGGATTTTGTCACCCATAGTCAAAGCAAATTGGCAGACAATGGTATCATTTGTGCCATGAAGGGGGTTGAACCTGTTGATGAGATTCAAGCCCTTCAAACTGAGTGGCAAATTAACACCCAAGTGTTAACCGTGCCAGAGCTCTATGAATCACGCCATTTGATTTATTTGCAAAGATAAACACCCCATTTCAGCCAGTTTTACCGGTATTAGGGTTTGAAAAACTGGCTGTTTTTGACTACAATTTTCAACCTTTTTATCAACACATTGCGAGACAGTTCATGGATATTTTAGCCATTGCTAATCAAAAAGGTGGGGTGGGCAAAACCACCACCGCGGTTAATTTGGCAAGTGCACTGGCACATCGCCGCAAAAAAGTTTTACTGATTGATCTGGATGCGCAAGGCAATGCGACCACGGCATCAGGGCTGGATAAACGCGAGTTAGAGTACAGTATTGCTGATGTGCTATTGGATGATTTACCAATCCATGAGGCGATTGTCAAAACCCCAAATGGGTTTGATATTGTCGGTGCCAACAATGAATTGTCAGGCAGTGATCTGCATTTAAGTCAAAAGCCTGAGAATCATGCAATTTTGTCAAAAGCCATGCAGCAGCTCGCTGATATGCCTGCCAAAAACGGCCGCGCGCCGAAACCTTATGAGTTTATCGTGATTGACTGCGCCCCGAGTTTAAGTTTACTTACCATCAATGCTATGTGTGCCACATCAGGGGTGATTATCCCAATGCAATGTGAATATTTTGCATTGGAAGGATTGGCGGATTTGTCGCAAACCATTGAGCGTTTGAAGTCGCTAAACCCAAAACTGCATATCCGCGGTGTGTTAAGAACCATGTTTGACCCGCGCAACACCTTGGCAAATGATGTCTCTATGGAATTGATTGAGCATTTTGGTCCGATTTTATTTAATACCATTATTCCCCGTAATATTCGTCTAGCAGAAGCACCGGCGCACGGCATTCCTGCGCTTGATTATGAGATGAATTCAAAAGGCTCACAAGCGTATATTCGCCTTGCCAATGAAATTATCAAGCAAAGTCGCCAATTTCAACTTGCCTAAATTAAGCTGTTTAGGCACTTTTTTTGTTAACTTGTTGGCAAGTGCGCACTGGCAAAAGCAATGAAACTATTTTTCAAGCTATGGCGAATCTGCTAAAATAGCCAGTTCAAAAATGGCGGCATTGGTTTAATTTTTTTATCAGTCATTTTTAACTATTTAATGGCATTGGGAATTTCAACATGGTTAAAAAGCGTGGATTGGCATCAAATCGAGGACTTGATGCGTTACTCGGCTCAATCAAAACAGAAAAATTGATTACCGGTAATCTAATCGATGCGAGTGTTCGAGCCTCTGTCGACGACGCTAAAAGCGCTGAAAAAATAAATACTAAGTCAACCGATGATGGGCAAAATGTCTCAGATGATGAATCATCCAAAGCTAGCGCCACTATAGCCGTAGCCAAAAAATCGCCTACAGCGGCGGTAACCCCCAAACCATTTACCCCAAAATCCACCAAAACACTAAAGTCCAGTAGCCATAACGCACCCATCAATAATGATGCCAATGATCATAGTAATGTCGCTGGCTTAAATTTGATGCATATCAATGTCGCGTATTTGCAGCGTGGCAAGTATCAGCCGCGCATTGATTTAGACGAAGATGCCTTGCAAGAGTTGGCAACCTCTATCAAGCAGCATGGCGTGATGCAGCCTATTGTGATTCGACCCTTAGCCAAAGTATTGCCCAATTCCCCCATTACCCATGAAATTATCGCGGGTGAGCGTCGCTGGCGTGCGGCGCAAATTGCAGGTTTAACCCATATACCCGCCATCATGCGCCCCATGTCAGATGACTTGGCAATTGCCTTGGCATTGATTGAAAATATACAACGGGAAGATTTGAGCGTCATGGAACAGGCTGCCGCATTGCAGCGTTTTCATGATGAATTTGGCATGAGTCATTCGCAAATTGCGGATGTTGTGGGTAAGGCGAGAACAACGGTTTCTAATTTGTTGCGTTTGAACCAATTACATGACGATGTCAAACAGGCGCTAAACGAAGGTCAGATGGACATGGGGCATGCCAGGGCATTATTGGCGCTGTCACCCAAACAGCAGCCTGTTATTGCCAAAAAAATTATACAGGGTCAACTGACCGTCCGTCAGACTGAAGCCTTAGTCAAAGACATTTTAAATCCAAAAGCGCCGACACAAAGCCAAGAAATTGATTATGATAGGCTGCGACTGAACCAACACCTCTCTGAACAACTCGGTGCCGTGGTAAAAATCAAAGGCTCTTCAAAAGGTAAGGGCAGTATTGAGATATTTTTTCACAATGAAGAGGAATTACAAGCTTTGATTGTGCAGTTCCAGTCGCAACTTGAGCATTAATCTTGCGCATTAGATTAGTTTTCTCAATTTATTAGTCATTGACATGCAAAGGCAGTATAACGGATGTGGGAATTAGTTAAAGCAGGCGGTTGGTTGATGTGGCCCATTGTCCTATGTTCGATTTTGATGTTGATTATCATCATTGAGCGCGCGATAAAACTTAAAGTCAGTACAGTGACACCCGCTCATCTGCGTGAACAATTGATGCAGCGGCTGATTGAGCAGGGCGACATTGATCGTGAATCGCTTGAGAATGTCAAACTCAATTCGCCTTTGGGTGATATCCTCGCTTCTGGACTCATGAATCGCCAGCATGGGATTGATTCAATGACCATGCATATGGAAAATCGAGCCAGTATTACCATCCACCAATTAGAAAAACATATCAATATGCTGGGTACCATCGGTGCTATCGCCCCATTGTTGGGTCTTTTAGGTACTGTATTGGGGATTATTTCATCCTTTTTAGCCATTACCGAAGGCGCAATGCAAGATCCGACCATGCTGGCAGCTGGCGTATCGCAAGCGCTGATTACCACAGCGGGGGGTATGCTGGTTGCGATACCTGCGGTGATGGCGTACCGTATTTTTCAGCGCCGTATTATTGATATTAATGCGGCGTTTGAACAAGAAGCGGGTTTGATGATGCAAGAATTACTGGACAATGGTCTAATCACGCCTCGTTAATGGCGTGTAGCTGTGTATAAGAGTCAAACCATGCGATTTCGTAAACCTACGGTCGAACCTTTAGAAATCAATCTTACCCCAATGATTGATTGCTTACTGTTTTTGATTGTTTTTTTACTGCTGTCGACCACCTTTAACCATTTTAGTAAACTCAATATCATTTTGCCGCAAGCAGAGGGCGTACCGATTACCGAGAAAAGCAAACGTATTGAAGTCGCGGTGCAAAAAGATGGTAGCTATCTGGTCAATGGCATTGCTTTATCTGGCAATGGCGAAGCTGAATTGACGGCGATGATCCGCCAAGAAGCAGGTGAAGACCGAAAGCAGCTATTTGTTATCTCTGCTGATGCCGATACCAGTCACCAATCGGTGGTTAAAGTGATGGATATAGCGGGTAAAATGGGCTTTATGAATTTAAATATCAGTACCGTGATACCCGCCACTTCGCTCGATAGTAATATTGCCCCAGATGCCAAATAATTTTTATTGTTCAATTTGCTGATACAATAGCTATTAAGTCGTTCTTTTATATATTGAGATGCCATGACTGTTTCAAAACCTTCCAATGCTCACCCACGTTGGCAGACCTATCGAAGATTGCTAGGTTATCTCAAGCCGTATTGGTGGGCGATGACGCTAGTCGTTATTGGCTTTACCTTAAATGCAGGCACCGAAGTCGGCATTGCCAAGCTGGTCAAATTCATTATTGATGCGATTAATGAACGTGATCAAGCGCATATCAATCTTTTTCCAGCCTTAATCGTGTTGTTGTTTTTACTGCGAGGTCTTAGCTCATTTTTGGGTAATTACTTTAGTGCAGTGATTTCACGCAATGTCGTCTATCAGCTGCGTATGCAAGTGTTTTCAAAATTGCTCAGATTACCCAGCCAATTTTATCTCAACCACAATGCCGGTCAGATTTCTGCAAAATTAATCTTTGATGTCGAGCAGGTGACTGCCGCGGGTACCGATACGCTCAAAACCTTGTTACGCGATGGTTTAACCGTGATTGGGTTGTTGGCGTTTTTGCTTTACAGTAATTGGAAATTAAGCCTGTCGTTGTTTGTGGTATTGCCGCCAATTTTATTGTTGGTTGGTAAAGCCAGTAAACGCTTTCGTAACCTGTCGCGCGGTATTCAAAAGTCCATGGGTGAAGTCAGTCATATTACCAATGAAGTCATCACAGGCTATCAAGTGGTCAAAAATTATGGCGGTCAGCAAAACGAGCTGACGCGGTTTAATAACGCCTCTTTAACCAATCTGAAACAAGGGCTAAAGGTGGTGGTGACCAATAGCATCAATACGCCATTAATTCAATTATTGATGGCGTGTGCGATGGCGGTGGTGGTATGGATTGCGTTAAGACCCAATGTATTAGGCGACACCACCGCAGGCGAGTTTATCGCTTATATCAGTGCAGCAGGGCTACTGAGCAAACCCGTGCGCTCGTTGACCGATATCAATCAAGGCTTACAAAAAGGTTTGGCGGCGGCGGATTCTATATTTGAGATGCTTGATGAAGCCGAAGAAAAAGACACAGGCAAGATTGAAAAAACCCTGACCGGTAAAATAGTACTTAACAACCTAAGCGTCACTTTTGAGGATGGAAAACAAGCGCTCAATAACGTAAATTTGGTGGTCAATCCCGGTGAAACCGTGGCATTAATCGGTCGGAGTGGCGCAGGTAAAACCACGTTAGTCAACTGTCTGATGCGTGCGCTAGAGCCCACAAAGGGCAATATTTATCTTGACGATGTCGCTATCGAAGATTTGACATTGCATTCACTGCGTAGTCAGATTGCCAGTGTCAACCAACAAGTGGTACTGTTTGATACCTCTATCCACAACAATATCGCCTATGGCGAATTATCTAACCGAACTTCAGAGCAAGTGATTGATGCCGCAAAATCAGCCTTTGCGCACGATTTTATCATGCAATTGCCGCAGGGTTACCAATCAAAGATAGGCTCACAGGGTCTGCAGTTATCTGGCGGACAACGCCAACGCTTATCCATTGCACGTGCCCTGCTAAAGGATGCGCCTATCTTGATTTTGGATGAAGCCACAAGCGCGCTAGATAACGAATCAGAATTTTATATTCAAAAAGCGCTGGAGCGCGTCATGCATGGCAGAACCACCATCGTTATTGCTCACCGATTAACCACCATCCAAAATGCCGATAAAATCGTGGTTATGGATAACGGTGAAATTATTGAAGTCGGTACTCACGACAGTTTGCTAGCAGCGCAAGGTATGTATGCCAAGTTGTATGAGCGTCATTTTGAAGAGGATATATTGTCAAGCTAATGCAACAAACTCTACTACAGGCGTGGCGCAACAAATCTCTCTGGCTATGGTTGTTATTGCCCGTGTCTTGGTTGTATGGGTTGGTTTTTTGGCTCAATAAAACTATGTATCGATTAGGGCTAAAACCCGTTTATTATCCCAACGTGCCCGTCATTGTAGTGGGCAATATCACGGTTGGCGGTAGCGGTAAGACGCCGCTAATCATTGCGGTGGTAACTTACCTGCAGCAAAAAGGGCTGACGGTCGGCGTCATCAGTCGTGGCTATGGCGGACAACCCAAGCTCATGCCTTGTATCGTGACAGCAAATTCAAAGCCCAGTGACGTTGGTGATGAGCCGTGTCTGATTGTCCAGCGTACAGGTGTGCCAATGGCAGTCTGTCCAAACCGGGCTCAAGCAATTGAGTTATTGCTTGAGCAATTCCCAAGCATTCAACTTATTTTGGCGGATGATGGACTGCAACATTTTGCCTTGGATAGGGATGAAAACTGGATTGTCGTCGATGCCGATCGCGGCTTTGGTAACCGCCAGCTATTGCCCACAGGCTTTCTGCGCGAACCGATTAAACGCCTGTATCAGCCCAATACCACCGTCATATTTCATCAAAGTGATTGGCAGGATACGCAGACTTTAACCAATTTTTCAAATAGCCTAAGCAAAAATTGCCATAGCCTATCACCCGATGTTCGCATGCGTTTGCTACAAAAACCGCTAGTACCTTTATTTAAAACGCCTTTATTTAAAACCTATTCGCAAAATAGCTTACCTGCCCAACAAGTGATTGCCATGACGGGGATTGGATTGCCGCAGCGTTTTTTTAATAGCCTAAGTGAATTAGGATTTGACATCATACCGATGCCATTGAATGACCATCACACTTATAGTTTGCAAGATTTTGCCAACTTGCCAAAGTTACCGATTATAGTCACCGATAAGGATGCGGTCAAATTGCGTGTCATGTTCGCCCAAGGTCATGAGAAAAATGACATTGCAACAAACATCTGGGTGTTACCGGTAGAAGCTGAATTATCACCCGCCTTTTATACGTTAATCGACCAACAAATCGGTAAATTGGTTACCCTTGCTGACAATGCTGACAATGCTGACAATGCTGACAATTAAAAAACTCGTAGGAAATACAATATGTTAAAACATTTGGTCATACCAGCCCGTCTAAAAAGTACCCGACTACCCAACAAACCGCTGTTAGAAATTCATGGCAAACCGATGATTCTATGGGTGATTGATCGTGCCAATGCGGTGAAATCGGCGGGAATTGCCGATGATATTTTTGTGGCAACAGATGACGATAGCATCGCTAAACTGTGTCAAGACTATGGGGCAAATGTCATGATGACTGACCCCAATCATGCTTCTGGCACTGATAGGCTTGCTGAAGTAGCCAGGCTTCAGCAATGGTCAACTGAAGATATCGTGATTAATATGCAAGGCGATGAACCACTTGTGCCTGCAGGACTTATCAAACAAGTGACTGAGCTACTGCTACAAAAAAAAGATTGCGTGATGGCGACTTTGGCTGAACCCATCCAAAGCGTTGAAGAGTTTTTACGGCCATCGGTGGTCAAAGTCGTCAAAAATGCCCACAAGGAAGCCTTGTATTTTAGCCGAGCGCCGATTCCTTGCGATCGTCATACAGTGTTGACCGACCTGCCAATCAATGATGAAAATAGCGCGCCAAAAAATGCTTACCGACACCTAGGCATCTATGCTTATCGGGTCAGTTTGCTACAACAATTTAGTGTTTGGCAGCAAGGCGAGCTAGAGCAGCTTGAATCATTGGAACAATTGCGTATTTTGGAGCAAGGCATGCGTATCGCCATTGATATCGCTTCCGAATTGTTGCCGCCCGGTGTAGACACGCAAGAGGATTTGGATCGGCTCAATGATTTGACGTTATCAGAATTATTGAAATAATCAAAAAGCCCAAGTTAATCTTGGGCTTTTTTGTGTTTTGCGTTTTTAGGGTTTTGATTAGCTATTTAAGCTAAATAAATCAAGCCCTTTCACCAAAGATAAGGATTTGAGGCGGGCTTGTTGGTCATAAATATTACAAGTGACAATCAATTCATCAGGGCGGATAGTTTCAAGAAAATGCTCAAGTTTTGGTTTGACACTGTCAGGTGTACCGACAAACGAGATTGCCAACGACGATTCAACCATATATTTCTCTGCAGAGGTCCAAAAAGCATCAATATTCTCAATCGGTTTTGGCATCTGTGAGGGTTTACCACGGCGCAAATTGACAAAACTTTGCTGTGCTGAGGTGAATTGGTAAGCGGCTTCCTCATCGGTATCGGCCAATAGCAAGTTACTTGCTACCATCACATAAGGTTGTTGCAAGTAGCGAGACGGCTTGAAATTCTCACGGTACAATGTCACCGCTTGCGATAACATCTGCGGCGCAAAATGAGACGCAAATACATAAGGCAAGCCTAATGCAGCAGCAAGACTGGCACCAAATAAAGACGACCCTAAAATCCACACAGGGACATTCAAGCCATTAGCCGGCATGGCAGTCACTGTCTGACTATCGAGCGGGTCAAAATAATGCATCAGCTCTTGCACATCTTGCGGGAAGTTTTCAGCATCATTCATGGTGCGGCGCAAGGCACGGAAGGTTGCCCCATCCGTACCAGGGGCACGGCCGACGCCAAGATCGATACGTTCGCCATACAAAGTGGCTAACGTACCAAACTGTTCTGCAACCACTAAGGGCGCATGGTTAGGCAGCATGATACCACCCGAGCCAATTCGTATCGTTGAGGTATGAGCGCCAATGTGAGATAGCAACACACTGGTTGCAGTACTGGCAATGCCGCGCATGTTATGGTGCTCAGCCAACCAATAGCGGTTAAACCCTACTTGTTCGGCAGTTTGGGCAACAGTCACCGCTTGCTTAAGCGCGTTTTTAGCGTCACTGCCTTCAGGTACAGGAACAAGGTCTAAAAATGAAATAGGGATTTGTTTGGTCATCTTTGTCATCACTGTAGTCATCATAAAAAGAATAGTAGTCCCTTTATAATGGCGAATCCAAAAAAATCAATCACCCAAATTGTTGCTGACAAATATCAATGAAAGCTTTGCCAAAATTACGGATATCCCCATCGACACGGGTGGCTATCCACGTCACATGTTTTCCAAAAATCTTCGTTGGAATTTTGACAAGATTGCGATAATGCTGACCTTCAAATGCCATTTCAGCAATCGTGCCCACGCCCATACCAATACCGACATAGGTACTAATCACATCGGCATCCAAAGCAGTAAGTACAATATTGGGCGTCAGTTCTGCCGCGCTAAAGGCTCTATCAATCGCACCACGACCCGTAAAACCGCCGTGATAAGTGATAATCGGATATTTCGCTAAGGTTTGGATATCAATCTCAGTGCGATTCTCAAGCTCATGTCCCACGGGCACAATCACATGATGATACCAATCATAATAGCGAATACAGTGTAGATTATCGTGCGCAAGCAGCGATTCAGTTGCGATGCCAATATCGGCTTGACCTTGTGCTACCATATTGGCAATCGACTCAGGGTCAGCTTGATGTAAAATCAGATGGACATTGGGGAATTGTTGTTTAAAGCGCTGTACCACCCAAGGTAACACATAACGTGCTTGGGTATGCGTCGTGGCAATTGATAACTCACCCTGATGGGGATTTTGAAAATCTAAAGTTAAATTTTCAATCGACCGTACTTCCACAAAGATTTTCTCAATATGCGGTAGTAGCAGCTCACCGATAGGGGAGAGACCCACCAATCGTTTACCTTGACGTACAAAAACTTCTGCCCGAAGCTGACTTTCGAGCGCGGCAATATGCTTACTAAGACTGGATTGACTGGTGTGTAATACTTTGGCAGCTTGGCTCAGATTGTAATTATTAATCACAGTCTGCCAAACGGTTTCAAGTTGTTTGAGTTGGATTTGTAAATAACGTTGATTGATGACAACATTGATTGCCATAAAATGACCTTAATAAAAAAACGAAATAAAAATGCTCGCTATAAGCGCTTGATTGAAGTTAAATCTTAACAAAACTAGGCATTACCGCCATATCTGTGTTAGACACCGCGCCTGCCATGCTACTATCGACTACAGATAAGCTTTCATTATCAACGACCGTGACATGACAGGCATTATTTTGCTGATAGATAGCAATCGGCTATTGCATAATTTGCCCCAAAGCCGTCAACAGCTAACAACTGACAAAAAGGTTGAAAGTCATCGCAGGGTGTCAAGTATAGCATATTACCATAAAATAGCAGGTTCAAAACCTAGCTGCTTACGTCAGGCATATTTAATAGGCTTAAAATTTAAAAAATTGAAATATGACAAGTCTGCAAACATTGACTTAGTTATTGATTCAGTTGCAGCGCCAACTTGTTTCAGATATCGACGTTTCAGACAGCCATAATAATTTTAGTTTGTCTAGACCTAGAAAACCGCTACAATAGCAAGATTTTAATGAAGTTTTGTGGTAAATCGTGCGTGATGAGTGAGAGGTAACATGCAAATATCAAAACAACCTGTGTCAAACGACCAAGCGGCGCTACCAAGCGAAAGCTCAACAGGCACAAAAAAGTCTTGGGGCGAAGCCATCAAAGCCTATATGGACAAGCGCGCTTGGGTGATGTTGCTTTTGGGTTTTTCTTCAGGGTTGCCTTATCTATTGATATTTTCTAGTTTATCAATTTGGCTCAAAGAAGCAGGGTTTGATATCAAAATTATCACCATGTTTAGTTGGGCGATGCTGGGGTACTCGTTTAAGTTTGTTTGGTCGCCACTCGTCAATGCCGTGCCGATTCCATTGTTAACCAAAATGTTGGGACAACGCCGTAGTTGGCTGGTTGTGGCACAAATCGTGGTTGCCTTTGCAATTTTTATGCTTGGTAGTTTCAATCCTACCAGTGATGTTGTACTTGATTACATGGCATTTTTTGCCGTGTTATTAGGTTTTTCAGCGGCGACACAAGACATCGTGATTGATGCCTATCGCATTGAAATTGCTGAAAAATCCATGCAGCCCGTACTCTCTGGTATGTTTATGGCAGGCTACCGAATCGGTCTGATTGTTGCAGGGGCGGGGGCGCTGTTCTTGGCAGAATATTTTGGCTCGACCAAAGCCACTTACAACTACGCTGCTTGGCAACAAACCTATTATATTATGGCATCTTTGATGCTAATAGGGGTTGTCACCACCCTTTTGATTAAAGAACCCACCGTCACCCGTGAGCAGCATGAACGCCCGATGTCGGATTATTTTCAACTGTTTTTACTATTTTTAATTTCAGTGATTGCGCTGATTGCCAGTTTTATTGTCATCGGTCACGTGCTTCCAGAGACTGAGTCAAAATTTTTGGGCTTTATTTATGAGAGTATTAAATTTATTGGCGCTGTTGTTATTGCCATTGGCACCGCTTTAGTGTTATTAAAAGCCAAAATCATCAAAAAGCAAGTCGCGGTTGACATGTGGGTCGCGCCGATTCAAGACTTTTTCATTCGTTATGGTAAAAAAGCCGTATGGCTGATTTTATTGATAGGCTTGTATCGTATTTCAGATATTGTGGCAGGTACGACGTCAAACTTGTTTTATGTCAATTTAGGCTTTAGCAAAACCGATATCGCCTTGGCGGTCAAAACCTTTGGGATGGGGATGTCAATTGTAGGTGGCATTCTAGGGGGCTTGCTTGCCGAGCGTTTTAAAATCATGAATGCTATGTTGATTGGTGCTATTTTAGCGTCAGCCAGTAATTTATTGTTTGTGATTTTGGCGGGCAAGGGTCATGATTTTTTTTATATGTACTCGGCGGTGATGTTTGATAATCTCGCATCAGGTTTAGCAAGTGCCATCTTCGTCGCCTTTTTATCGGTATTGACCAATATTCGCTTTAGCATGGTACAGTATGCACTGCTTAGTTCATTGATGACGTTAACACCAAAAATTTTAGGTGGCTACTCAGGTGCGATGGTAGAAACCATGGGGTATCCTGCTTTCTTCACCTTTACCGCATTGATTGGGATTCCTGTGCTGTTGTTGATTTATATGGTAGATAAGCATGTGATGAGCCAAGATGCGACAAGAGGCGATAACATCACCCATGAATAACCCAATGTCATCTTACACCATTCAATCATTGTTGGCTGTGCCAAGCACAGTTGAAAAACACATCCGCAAACAGTTGCTGGGTGAGTATCTTCATGTAGGGCAAACTTATCTTATTACCCATGATAGCGAAATGGTAGCTGCAGCAATAGCCACTCAATATTTTGCAGCGCTAGATGAGTTGATAGCCGGTAAACCATTCGCTTATGTAGTAGGTAAACAAAGTTTTTGGCAGCATGATTTTTTAGTCAATCAGCATACTTTAATACCGCGTCCTGATACCGAGCGGTTGATAGAGGCGGTGCTTAATCACCATAAAAATAGCCTAAGCAAACCAATGAATATTTTAGATTTAGGCACGGGGTCAGGTTGTATTGCCATCACGCTGGCAGAGGAATTTAAAAATTCATCCGTTAGCGCAGTAGACAAGTCACCTGAAGCACTGAAGGTGGCAGTACAAAATGCTAAAAGACTAGGGGTTAATAATATCGCGTTTTTTGAAGGCAGTTGGTATGAACCCTTTGTGACAACCCATGCAGATGAAAGCAATAAATTTGATATCATCGTATCTAATCCACCTTATATCGATCCCAACGATCCCCACTTGGCAGGCTTAACCGATGAACCTATTAGCGCGCTAATCGCGGATAATAAAGGTATGGCGGATATCTGTCATATTGTCAAAACTGCGCCACAATTTTTACAGCCTCATGGGTTATTAGCGATTGAACATGGGTATGATCAGGGTGAACAGGTTAGGGGCGTGTTTTTATCAAATGGTTTTGACGAGGTAATTACCGTCAAAGACTATGGGAATAATGAACGGGTAACGCTAGGTGTACTAAATTAATGGGCTAAAATAGCCTAAGTAAATATGTGAAATTTAACTACTATGTCAAAACAAACAGAATTAACCGATGCAGAAATGCTACGCTATGCCCGCCAAATATTGCTAGAAGGGTGGGATATAGAAGCACAAACGCGGCTAAAAAATAGCTGTGCGATTATTATTGGCATGGGTGGGTTAGGTTGCCCACTTGCAGAAACCTTGTGCCGTGCTGGCATTGGCAAGCTACTGATTATTGACGATGATACGATTGATGAGAGCAATCTGCAGCGGCAGTCATTATTTACCCCTAACGACATCGGTCAATCTAAAGCGCTGGTAGCCAAAGCTAAATTACATGAAATCAATGCATTTTGTGATGTTATCGCCATACGAGCACGTTTAACAGCAGATAATTATCAACAAATGGTTGAACAAGCAAAAATAAATAGCCTAAGCAAAATAATATGCGATTGTACCGATAACTTCAAAACACGAGACCACATTAATACCATCGCTGTCAAGTCAAATTTATCATTATTATCAGCCTCCGCCATTGCGCAAACCGGGCAACTGGCATTATTTACGCCGCAGCAGGGTTGCTATCATTGCTTATTTCAAGGGGCAGGGGATGATGAGCGAACGTGTGCCACTAGCGGCGTACTTGCCAGTACCACCCAAATCATCGGCAACCTTCAAGCCCAAGCGGCTTTAAGTTTTTTGGGACTGGGCATCAATCCTATAGCGCAAACGTTATTGCTATGGAACGGCAAAACCATGAATCTTAAAAAACTTCACTATCGTAAAGACGCTAACTGCGAGATTTGTAGCCAACCATCCGCTATCACAGACGTCATGTAAACTAGAGTCAATCATGCAAAAAAATCACTTTTTGAAAAAATCCTTAAATGTCATTCAGCGGGTCGGCAAGACGGCAACCGTTGCTGGCAAAGCAGGTCTGCGTATCGCCCAAGGTGAAAAAATAACCCCAACGCTGCTGCGTCAAAGCTTTGAAGAGTTGGGTACTACCTATATCAAAATCGGTCAGTTTATTGCCAGTACCCCGTCCATCTTTCCCCGCGAATATGTGACAGTATTTCAAGGCTGTCTGGATCAAACCACGCCCATGCCTTATAGCTATATTGAAGGCGTCTTAAGAGAGGAACTGGAAAAAGATGGGCAGACATTGGAAGATATTTTTCAAAGTATTGAGGTCAAACCGCTAGCGTCTGCATCCATCGCCCAAGTCCACAGTGCTATTTTAAAAAATGGCGATAATGTGGTGTTGAAAGTGCAAAAACCTGAAGTAGATACCATCATTCAAACCGATTTAGGCATGATGGTTGGGTTGACTAAACTGATTGATAGTATCGCACCATCGTTAAAATTTGCCAGTATTTCACCCATTATTGATGAAATCCGTTTGCGTATGGCAGCAGAAACGGACTTCTTACAAGAAGCCAAAAACATTGATGATTTCCAAGATTTTTTGAAAAAAACCGATAATCATAAAGTAGTCGCACCCGATGTTTATCATGATATCAGTACCAAAAAAGTACTTGTCATGACACGGTTTTTTGGGGTGTCGATGATTGATGATGCCGCCATGCGTCAATATTGCAAGTACCCAGCACAGGTGATGACAGATACTTTAAATACGTGGTTTTCTAGCTTGATGCTGTGCAATAGTTTTCATGCCGATTTGCATGCAGGCAATTTGATGTTATTGACCGATGGTCGTATTGGCTTTATTGATTTTGGGATTGTAGGCAAACTTGAACCCAAAGCCTGGCAAGCCAGTATGGGAATGATGGATAGTTTTGCTAAAGAAGACTATCGCGGCATGGCGCATTATATGGTTGAAATGGATATGACCCATGCGCGAGAGCAAGTCAATGTCGATGTCCTTGCCCAAGATCTTGAATCATTGATGAAAAAAATCTTGGCGGAAGATAGTTTGTTTATGGGAAAAACCATTGACCAAACCATGCCAAACCGATTAAAAGATCATACTGATGAAATCAACCAAATGTTGCTTGAAATGGTGGAAGTCGGTAAACGCCATGGTATTCATTTCCCAAGAGATTTTGCGCTACTGACCAAGCAACTGTTATATTTTGACCGTTTTATGAAAGTACTTGCCCCTGAGATGGATATGTTTCATGATGCGCGGATTAAAATGGCATAAACACGCGATGAATTAATCCTCTTTGCGCTGTAGCCATGTTCTAAGCCAAGTTAAAATCGCTTGGTGATGTTTGATACATAAGCTCAGCGCCTTCAAGTCTGCTTTTAGGGTTTTTTGTTGGCGCTGTAGGCTTTCTAACATCAGTTGAACCACCAACTCTGTCACCAGATCTGAGATATCATCAATATTGCGCTGACTAAGTTCCTTAAAAAACCGCGCCCAATGCTTAATAAGTTTGTTTTGCTGCTCTGATGTCAAGCCCGCCAGTATAAAATGTGCTTTGGCATTAATTCGCTCGTAAGTTGACCATTTTGGGTTATCAAAATCCTGCAATCTTGACTGAATGGTTTGAATCCAAGTAATCAACTTCAATAATTCTTCATCGGCAATGGCTTGCCAAGTTAGGCAGCAACTTTCATCATAGTTTTTGCAGGGCGTATCCATGGCATGAGTGATACCCTCAGTGTCACCCGTTAAATTTTCGTCCAATCGAATAGGTGCTGTTGCTTTGGTAGATGGGTGTTTCGGTTTAAAAACATTAGCCGCTTCGCTGCGCTGATAAATATCGCGGATGACAGATTGGCTAATACGGTTATTTTCCAGACTGCCTAACAGCTCTGGTTGAAACAAAAAACACAACTGCAGATGCAGTTGTACCGTCAATTCGCTATCAAAATTGAGCAGGGCATCTTGCGCTTGCCGTGCTTGGTTTTTTCGCCCCAATCCCATTTTGTTCTTGATGTCTTCACGCAGCAACCAGCCATAACTGCCTTTTGGCAGTTTTTGGGTCAGCGCAGAGAGTTGCTGCAAAATCTTGCTGCGGTTTTCAGGGGTATTGGTAGGATATTGACGCGTCAGACTTGAGTACAAATAGGCTGATAGGGGAACGGCTTGGGCGATTTGTTGCTGCATCGCTAACAAACCATGCGCTTTGACATAACTATCCGGGTCATGATTATCTGGCAGTGTCAAAAAATGCAATTCCTTGCCATCAGTGAGCGCAGGCAACCCAACTTCCATGGCACGCCAAGCGGCTTTTTGTCCTGCACTATCACCATCAAAACTTAAAGTAAGTATGGGATTAAATTGCAGTAATCTTTCGATTTGTGATTGCGCCAGCGCTGTTCCCATAGAGGCAACTGCGCCATATACGCCCGCTTGATGAAGGCTTATGACATCCATATAACCTTCAACCACCAGCCAGTCTTTGGCTTTGGCTTTGCGACCTTCAAAAAGACCATACAACACGGCTTGTTTATGAAATACCGGTGAATCTGAAGAATTGATATACTTGGGCTGCTCATCATCGGATAGGGTGCGACCGGCAAAGCCAATTACGCGCCCTTGTTGGTCGCGAATGGGAAAAATCACCCGATTGCGCAGCAAATCAAAATCACGCCCATTTTGCGAAGTGCGTACCAATCCCAAGATTTTTAAACCTTCGATATCTCGGGGGAAGGCTTCCTCAAGATGTTGCCAACCGTTTGGGGCAAAACCTAAGGCAAATTCTTCGATAGTGTGCGGCGTCAAACCACGTTTGAGCAAATAATGTTGGGCAAAGCTATTTTGCTGTAATTGATGCTGATAAAACTGGCATATTTGGGTCAGTAAGTCGTATAAACTTGATGAACTATC
Organism: Moraxella sp. CTOTU48268; assembly: GCF_032069585.1. Classification (NCBI taxonomy): domain Bacteria; kingdom Pseudomonadati; phylum Pseudomonadota; class Gammaproteobacteria; order Moraxellales; family Moraxellaceae; genus Moraxella; species Moraxella sp. CTOTU48268. The sequence goes on along the minus strand of NZ_DAMALV010000004.1, from coordinate 33,258 downwards.
CTGTAGGCTGTTATTAGTCAAGTCATCAAAGGGTGAAAACCCACTAACGCTTGCGTCATCATAATCAGCAAAAGGGATGAAGCTTGCATCTAAGTTATCAGACGTTTGAAAATCATCAAAAGCGTCTATCCACAAAGACTCTGCATCGTCAATAGACGGACGCTCGGCAACATCTGATTCAGAGAGGGCTTGAGCGGGACTTTGAGCCAGATTTTGATGAGATGATGCCCTTGCTTGCGATACAGCAGGTTTGGATGCAACGGGTGTTTTTTTATAGGTATGTGATTTATTGACAGGTTCTTTGGGCAACTCAATCCCCGTTTGACGGGACAGTTCTTTGAGCGCTTCGCCCGCGGTGAGGTTTTCATACTCTTTTAAAAAGGTGAGCGCATTGCCTGCGACACCACAGCCAAAACAGTTATATAGCCCTTTTTGCGGATTGACAAAAAATGAGGGCGTCTTTTCTCCATGAAAAGGGCAACAGCCTTTGAATTCATTGCCCGAACGTTTGAGCTCCACATGCTTGCCAATAATCTTGACGATATCAGCATTGGCAATGATTTGATCAATGATGGCATTGTTACTCATGGTAAAAAGCGCATTTCCAGTTAAAAATTAGCTGATTGAAAAAAAATAGCTAGGATAAACCTAGCTAATGTTAACAGGGTTTATAGATTATTTGACTTGACTGGTATTGTCAGGTGGCAGACCCAAGCCAATTGTAGTCTCACGTGGTCTTGTCGGTGTTTCATCATTTGCCGTGGTAGCCGGACTTGGCAGGCGCATTGCCGCAGCTTGCTGAATTGAGGTCTGAATCACTTGCGGCTTGGTGTTGCCTGAGTATTGACCCGACTGCTGGGCTAGCCCTTGAACAGCAGCATTTTGTGAGCTTTGACCCAACACGCCCAATGTGGCTTTATTTAACCAGTTTGAACCGGTACGGGTATTATCAAGTCTGACGTTGCCACGCGCATCAATCAGACCAGGATAGTTGATACGAAGGAGTTGTTTATATTGATTGGCAGTATCGGTCATTCCCAGTTTGTCATAGCTATAGGCGATGGTTGCAATAGACTCTGGAATCGCTTCGCTTTGTGGATAGTACTGAAACACCCATTTGGCACGATTGGCGGCTGCCACATAGGCTTTGCGTTTAATATACCAGCGCGCTACATCCATCTCACTTTCTGACAATTGGTTATAAATATAACGCATACGTAGCGCAGCATCTGGGGCATACGCACTATTGGGAAAGCGATTAATCAATTGCTGAAAGTTATTAAACGCAATGCGCGAATAGCCCATATCACGGTGTGCAGGATTAAGCTTGGTGTACTTCATCACGCCACCTGATGCCGCCTGCATATTTGAGATGCCGCGAACATAGTACGCGTAGTCAACTTGCGGGTTGGATGGGTAAGACTGGATGAAACGATCAGCACTGGCAATCGCATCCAAATAGTCACCATGTTGGTACTGCGCATACATCAAATCAAGTAACGCTTGCTCGCTGTAATCACCCACAGGATAGAAAGTCCGCAAATCGTTCAACTGGCTAATTGCTTTAGCAAGGTTGCCTTTTTTGATATTGTCAGACGCCGCTTGGTAGTAGCCTTGTTCGCTTTTTTCAGCTTTGGTCGCGACGACTTCGTCTTTGCCACCCAACAATTTTGAATTTTTTAGCGTTTGACAGCCAGATAAAGTGGTCAAAGCCAGAGTAATTGCGGTGACACCCACAACTTTGGAAAGATGATGCATACAAACCTCAAATCTATTGCAAAAATATTTGCCCATCATAATACTTATTGTTCAAAACTGAATGCAAAATATTGTATTAAAAATTTCACTAAGTCTATCACGAAACGTTATACTTTGTGACCTATCCGCGCATATTAATTTTGCAAATCCCTATACCCTAAGTCTGAACTGTTTATGACCACGCCAATCGCCTCACATCCAATCGAATCAAACATTGAATCTATGACTCAAAACAACACCAATCAACTCGAAGAAGAATGGGAAAACCTGTCACAACCACACCCAAGCACTCAAACCCTGCAGATCCACGATGCTGGCAGTCATCAAATTATCCAAAATTATACAGTCAACTCTGAGCAAATAGGGGAGCGCATTGATAAAATTGCTGCCTTGGTATTTAGCGATTATTCGCGTGAGCAAATTAAAAATTGGCTTGAGTCAGGCGAACTAACCGTAAACGGCGCAGCGCAAAAACCCAAATATCGTCTTAAACCCAACGATGTACTAATGCTCAAAGCGAATTTGACCGCTCAACAGCAAGATTTGCCCGAGAATATCCCACTTGATATCTTGTATAAAGATGAGGCGGTGCTGGTCATCAATAAGCCAGTAGGCTTGGTCGTTCATCCTGGCGCGGGCAATGGCTCGGGTACGCTAGTCAACGCGCTGCTTTTTCATTATCCTGACAGCCGCACGCTACCTAGAGCAGGATTGGTACATCGCATCGATAAAGAAACATCGGGTTTAATGGTGATTGCAAAAGACAGTCAAAGCCAGTTGCATCTAATTAATCAGCTTAAAGACAAATCCGTGTACCGGCTTTACCAAGCAATTGTGTTGGCGTCCGCGGCTGAGCTTGCCCGCCATCGCACTATTGATGCACCCATTGGTCGCCATCCGACCCAGCGCACCAAAATGGCGGTGGTGGGTAGTGGTAAACCTGCTGTTACCCATCTTGAGAAAATCACAGCGATAAGCGACGCTGTCTCATTGGTCAGCGTCCGTCTTGAAACAGGGCGTACCCACCAAATCCGCGTACACTTATCAAATTTGGGCTTCCCATTGCTCGGAGATCCGCTATATGGCGCTGCGCGTAAAAATGCAATATTGTTAAAAACCTTGGATGACGACCAAAAACAAATCGTACAACAGTTCCAGCGTCAGGCGCTACATGCTTATGAGCTTGGCTTTATCCACCCAAAAACAGGCGAGCCTATTAAAGTGCAAGCACCCTTGCCCGAAGACATGCAAAAATTACTCGACACCCTAAAGCCCTAGCAAAGCCATAACTTTTTACCGTACTACTATTTTTAGTCAACTTATGACCAATACCCAAGTTATCAGTGCCGAGTCCTTTTTACGATTTAATGGAATAACCGATTAAGGATTAACAATAATAGCCGGTGCGGTCGTGACAGGCACGGTGGTCATTGTCGCTACCGCGGGCGTTGATGCGGGTAGCAATACAGGGGTTGTCGTGGTAGTAGAAACAACCGTAGCAGGTTTTGACACGGTTACTGTCGCGCCTGAGCCTGTTTGTACCGTCACTGGGGTGGTGGTATTGACATTCGATGTTGATACTACAGTTGTACTAGGCAGTGTTGTAGTAGGTGCTGTTGTTACCACAGGGGCTGTGGTAGTGACGACAGGCGTAGAGGTAGATGTAGAGACAGTGCGATAAGTCGGCGTCGTGACAATTTGTGTCGGGTAAAACGGCATACCATCAACGATGGTAAATCCATTGGGTCGAACCATTACCGTATCGCTAGTGCCATCGATATGTTGATTGACAATTGTTGTGGTTTTTGGTGCCACGCGGGTCGTCGTTACTGTTGTCGTTTTCTTAGCGGCGGCTTTAACGGTGCGCGCATGACTGGGCGTTGCCACGGCACTCATGGCAATCATCGCAACTGTCGCGGCAACGATTTGGGATTTTTTTATAGCGGTCATCATCATGTTGTGTTTCCTCAAAAATATACACCGAATTGATAAAATTATTATGCGCATATTGTTGATAGAAATATAAGTTATAAATGTAAATAACACGCAAAATTTGCAATTTATGCGCTAACTGCTGTGAAAAAATGTAACTCCATGGGTCAATTAATTCATCAAACGAGCCACTTTGACAGGCTTGAATTTTTGCTAATTTAAGCGCTTAGACAAGCAAAAAAATAGGCGTGACGGTTGTTTTATTGGGTTACAAGGTTTATCCTTATCCGTTGACATTGAATATTTGGGCAATGCCACGTTAGCGTAAATTTTTTAGCAGTCAAACTTATCAATTAAATGTAGGAGCTATTCATGTTTTCACATGTAGAACCGTATGCGGGTGACCCGATTTTGGGGTTGATGGACAAGCATAAACAAGACCCACGTGCCGACAAAGTTAATTTGGGTGTGGGTGTATATTTTGATAATGACGGTAAATTACCCGTCCTCAACTGTGTGCAAAAAGCTGAAGCACAAATCGCTAATCCACCAAAACCACGTCCCTATCTGCCAATGGACGGTCTGCCAGGTTATCGCGCTGCTTGCCAAAACCTATTGTTTGGTAAAGACGCACAAGTATTAAAAGACAAACGTGTAGCAACCACAGCGACCATCGGTGGTTCAGGTGCACTAAAAGTCGGTGCTGATTTTATTCATGCTTGGTTTCCACAAGCCAAATGCTATGTGTCTGACCCAACGTGGGCGAACCATATCGGCATTTTTGAAGGGTCTGGTTTTGCGGTGGGCAAATATCCCTACTATGATGCAGCGACCAATGGCATCAAATTTGATGAGCTGATTGCCTTTTTAAACACCTTACAAGCCCATGATGTGGTGTTGCTGCATCCCTGTTGTCATAACCCAACGGGCGTTGACTTGACCCAAGCGCAATGGGATAAAGTCCTTGAAGTGGTAAAAGCGAAAAACTTGCTTGCCTTTATGGATATTGCCTATCAAGGCTTTGGTGAAGACATGGATGCAGATGTCTATGCGATTCGCAAAGCAGTGGACATGGGCTTGTTGTTCTTTGTCAGTAACTCTTTTTCTAAAAATCTATCACTGTATGGCGAACGCGTTGGCGGTTTATCTGTGGTGTGTAAAGACGAAGCACAAGCCAAAGCGGTACAAGGTCAACTGCAGTTCAATATCCGCCGCATTTACTCAAGCCCACCTTCGCATGGCGGTCACGTGGTTGATATCGTGATGAATGACGAAGCGTTATTCAATGAATGGGTACAAGAAGTGTATGTGATGCGCGATCGTATCAAAGACATGCGCCAAAAACTGCGCGACAGTTTAGAGGCCAAATTACCCGGTCGCAGTTTTGAATATATCACCAAGCAAAACGGTATGTTTAGCTATACTGGTCTCACCCCTGAGCAAGTAGCGCGCATTATCAAAGATTTTGGTATCTATATGGTCGCTAATGGGCGTATCTCGGTTGCCGGTCTAAACGCTAGCAATATCGACTATGTAGCCAATGCCATGGCAGAAGTGTTAAAAGACTAAGCTTTTTAAATGCGCTTATTAAATAAGCCTGTTAAGACACTAAGATAGCTTAAATCATCAAAACCCTTAACCGCGTGTTAGGGGTTTTTTATGACTTATGGCTTACGATTTATAACTTATGGTATATGACATATGATTAACGGGGCGGGGGAGTATTTAAGCCTGTCTTTGTAAGATTGTAGAAATATTTTTGAGGGTTGTTAATCAAATCCCCACAAAAAACCTTGCTTTTCGTATCGGCTTTTGCTGAGATACCGATTACAATAATTTTTATAAAAATAGGATATCTTTATGGTCGCCCACAACCCCATACCCAATTTTCAAAACCCAGCTGAGTCTACGCCGCCATCCATCCCGCAAGCCCTCACCCCCCAGTTTCGAGAAATCGACTATGGCAATAACGTTGCCCAGCGTACCCTGTGCGTTTTGGTGTTGGATTTGTCAGGCTCAATGGCGATACGCTCAGGCAATGGTGACAAACGCCGTATCGATATGCTCAATGAAGGGATTGAAGCGTTTTATCATGATTTGATGAAAGATGAAACAGCGCGTAACCGTGTACGTTTAGCCATTGTTATCGTGGGCGGGGTCAATGACACTGCAGAGCTGATGATGGACTGGACGGATGCGATTGATTTTTTCCCCATTAAATTTCGTGAAAATGGCATGACGCCGCTCGGACAAGGGATGCTGTTGGCGCTCAATTTGATTGAGCAAGAGCGTATCAATCTACGCGATAACGGTATCAATTATACCCGTCCTTGGGTTATTGCCATGACGGATGGTCTGCCCACCGACAGCCAAGATGTGTGGCAGGCGGCTATCAATCAATGTCACCAAGCCGAGCAAAATAATCAATGTATTATTTATCCGATTGCCATTGATGCGGGCGTGCAAGAAGTTAAGATGCTCAAGCAACTGTCGATTTTAACCCCGCCCGTGCATCTCAACTCCGTTAAATTTGTCGAATTTTTTGTGTGGTTGTCCGCGAGTCTTAAGACCGTCTCACAATCTGCGCCTGGAGAAACCGTGCAATTAGGGAGCATCTCACCGTGGGCGACCATTCAAAGTTGATGGTAAAGACAATCACCTTCAACGCTCATAATAATAAAAAACCTAAAAAATTGGGGATAATGATGAACCAAACCACGGATTTGTTAGCGCAATCATCAGTCCAATCATCTTGGCAAATGTATGGCGCATCCAGTATTGGTAAATCCCATATCGACAGCAACCTGCCCAATCAAGACAGTATCTATTTGCAAAAAACCCAAGACGGTATGGTCGCCGTGGTATGTGATGGGGCAGGCTCGGCAAAATTTAGCCAAGCGGGGGCAGCGTTTTTTAGTCAATCGATTGGAAAAATGCTGCTCAGTCTCGGTGTTAGTCGCAGTGTCAGTAGCAGCGGCATTGCGTTTGATTTAGGACAAGTCAAACAGCAAATTATCGAGCAATTATCACAAATACGCCTCGACCTGCAGTCACAGCTGAACGCCGAATCGAGCCTAAGAGATTATCATACCACCTTTACTGGGCTGCTCATCCATTCAAATCATCAAGCGCTATTGGTGCAAATCGGCGATAGTCCCCTCATCACTAGCCAATTTGTTGTCCGCCATCCTCACGTTGATTATTTTACCAACTTGCAAGTGTACGGGGATGATAGCAAGAATGAATACGTCAATGAGACGCATTTTATCACCCAAGACAATTGGCAATCCTTTTTAAGGGTTGAGCCCATTGATTTATCGCAAGTGGATTGCCTTGCACTGATGTCGGATGGCTGTGCGGACTTGGTATTTGAAGGCGCAAGTGTTACGCCCAAAATTTACCGCCCTTTTTTTGGCAACTTGCTATTTAATTTAACCCAAAGTCAAAGCTCACAGCAGGGCAGCGCGATTATTGAACAGGCGCTTGGCAACCCTGCGACCTATCGATTAACCGGTGATGATAAATCCTTGGTGGTTTTATTAAAAAATCAACAGCATTATCAAAACCTTGAACCGATGGTTGAGGGGCAAAATGAAACCCTAGCGACTGAAATCATAGCGACCGCACCAAACAACTCTACGGTTTGGCATACTGATGCTGTCAATCAAAAAAATACCCGCGTCACTAGCACGCCTGATGACGTAGCATTTAATGACATAAGTAATAACATCAATAACATAGCGCCTAACCCAAAGCCGCACGCCAGTGTTGTACATACTGCTCCTGCAACGCCAGCGGCCACAACGTCACAGGTGTTGCCCCCTTCGCAGTCCGTCAGTGACTCAACCAGACAGCGGCGTAATACCGCTATGATGGCTGGCGCCGCGATGCTCATTGGCACAGGTGTATTGGGCTGGATAAATAAAGATCGATTGCTGCCGACGCAAACTGTCAACAATGCCAATACTGCGGCATCGGTGGCGAGCGCAACGCCCACCTCGGCTATAACGCCCCCACTGACCGCGCACGCACTGGGTGATTCCTATGCCATTGATTTGAGCAAAGCTACAACGGTTACCGATAGTGGCAATCCGAGCGATGATCCCATCCTAAAGGTAATAATAGCCAGCCCGCAAGGTGGGTCTATCGATGTCATCGAGCAAAAATCTAAACCAACAAGCAGCGCTAAAACTAAAAACAACAATAAAAACGAAAACAAAAATAGTGTGAATCAGGCCTTATTATCCGCCACTGTTACCACGTTAGTCGCTAATAAAAACCCATCGGCTGCAACGGTTGCCAGTGGCGCAGCGAGTACAGCGTTGCAAAACCAACATACCGAGACTGAGGCTAATTTGACCGATTCACAATTTAACAATCATGCTGTCAAACTTGCGGCTAAAGCGAGCTGTTTGCCAGTTACCGATGCCCATGATTTGACAAATTTAGGGGTCACCATCCAGCCCACGATGAATTACTACAATTGCCAAATTAGCTTGCCTATCAAATCGATGACGAGCCAAATAGCGGGGTTAAGCAAAAAGACGGAAATCTTGGATAGTCTGACGCTCGATAAAGGGTTGTCAGAAGTTTTAACCGGCTCTATCACCAATACTGCAGCTACTGCCTCTACGGGTTTGCCTGTTAGCACAGTCAGCGATTCTAGCGGCAATCAGCAAATACAGCTATACTATTTGGGTATTACTGACCCAGTAAATCATATGAGTGCCACTGCTAGCACCGCTTTACCCGCCTCATCTGCCCATCTGAAGAGATAGTCCATGCCGTATTTAATTGCAAACAATCAGCGTATCACCATTGATTTGCCTATCTCTCATGAGATCGGCTCTGGCGGTATGGGCATTGTCTACCGTCTTGGTAATTTGTTAGGCACGGGCAATTTGGTGGCAAAAATCTTTAAAAATCCCACCGATCCCAAAAACCCCAGCCTTGCCAAACTACAAGCCATGATGGCGCGCCCGCCTGAGCATATTTATGAAGTGATTAATGGGGTAGGGTATACCCAGTTTGCTTGGGTGAGACATCTGATTGTCGGCGAGCATGACGAACTTATTGGCTATGCCATGCCAGAGCTGGATTTTGATAGGTCGTTATCGCTCAATCCTTTTATGTACCCAAGAGAAGCAGCAAAACTGACCGCATATCAGCAGAGTCTCAATTATCGTGTGCAGCTATGTGCCAATATTAGCGCCTTGATGGCGGATTTACATGGTCATGGGCATGCCTTTATTGATTTTAAAGAAGCCAATATGCGCCTGATGCCAGAGCCAAGTACGGGCATGGATGATGATTATAAAGGCTTTATCGTTGGGTTTATCGACTGTGATAGCTATCGTATTACTGCCAGTGATGGCAGCGTTTATCCAAGTCCTGTCATCTCACCTGAAATGACCAGTCCTGAGTATCATGAACACAAAGATATTGGTTTATTGGATGAAAAACACGACCGTTTTGTACTGGCGATTGAGCTGTTTAAAATTTTAAACAATGGTATTCATCCATTTTATTTTATTCCTGTGTCAGACCGATTAAAAAATGCGGCCCATCGCAACACCGACCAATTTATCAAAGAGCGGCTATATGCTTATGGCTTGCAGCCAAATTCAGAAATTGCACCGCTAAAAAACAGCATTCATGTGTGTTGGGATGACCAAACTCGTGCGATGTTTGATAAAGCGTTTTTATCCACCCATGCAACTGATCGCCCAAGCGCCGCCGAGTGGGAAAACCATCTACGCGGATTGGTTCAACACCGCCAGTTTAAAGTGTGTGAAAATTATCCCAATGATGCCAGCCACATTCATTTTGTTGGTAAACCCTGTCATCGCTGTCTGTTTTTAACCGTACCCAATAACCCGTTAACCACGCCCGTGACACCTGTACCCGCAATCAGCGCTGCAGCGACAACCAGCGTCTGGCAAACCACGCCCACCCGTGGTTCTGTAGCGTCCACTGCTGCAAATCAGCCAAATCATCAGCCAAGCGCGGCTTTGACCGGTTTGATGGATGATGAAACATTGGCAACTAATCGTCGGCTTGAGCAATCGCTCAATACTCAGGCAAGCAGTCACAGGGTCACACCGAGCCAGCCCATCAATATAGTCAATGCAAATGTAGTCAATGCAGGGGATGCAGTCGATGACGCTAGCCAAACACCGGATACTTATTCAATGGCGATGCCAGATACAATGACAAATACGATGACAGCACCCGCGCATCACACTGATACTACACAGACGACACCCACTTCGCCACCGCATACCACTGTCACCGGTGAGGTATCTGTCAAAAAGTCCTCTAAAGGGTGGTTGATAGCGATGATTGCTGCCCTAGTAGCAATCGGTGGCTATGGCGTATCAAGGTTAAAATCCGCCCCAACACTCACAACATCTCAATCAGCCACTAACAATCAGTCCGATAATACCAAAGCGGCAAGTACCGATGACAATCCACAAAAAAAACCCAAAAGCCAAAATAGTTACACTACCATCATCAAATCGCTGCCGACTGCAAAAGCCACTATGACGCAAGCGCTTAAAGCGCAAAATGGCTTTTTTTCTTCTTCATCGCAAACTAGCGTAGCCAAGCTGTATCAAGACACGCTCGGTATTAGCCCTGAGTTTTTTGATAACGTAGTCAAGGTGGGTGAGTTTGCCGAGCCATCGCTCAAACAGCTGCAAGAGCTGGGTTACAGCCAAGATATCAATGCGACAAAGCAATACTCGCTTGAAGCCTTTCGCAACGCGGATATGGGCTATTTTAAACAGCAGCCCATGAATAAAACGCTCGCCAAACAACTCAATGAAGCGGCAAAAAGCTATTACTGGCGCAAAAAAGACCCAAAAGCCGCCGTTTATCTTCAAGCGCAAGCAGTGAAATACAATCCCAACCAAGGCGAATATGTCGCCAATTTCGCTTATTATTTATTTAAAAACAACTATCCTTATAGCAAATCTTTTTTGCTTTATGCGCTACAAACGCCGCGTGATAGCAGCAAATACCCCAATACTTATATGATTGAATTGGCAGCGGCAATGGCACTGCAAGCGGGTGATGACAAAGGCGCAGTGGGGTCGTTATTGGCACAGTTTTATACCACGGACGATCAACAAAAACGTTGCCAAAACATGTTAAATTATCCGCAAACCTATCCAGAACTGGTACCCATCGCCGAGAAAGTGTTAGCCATTATCGACCAGCAAAACAGTAGCGGCGCCAATCCTGTACCTGCTGAGTGCTTGCCGCCATACAACTGGGTGGTTGGATCGTCAAATTAGTTTATCAAATTGAAAATATGAAAATAGGGTAGTAAACATCTATGATTATTGTCTGCCAACAATGTGGTCAAAAATTACCAAAAACTGCGGTTATGTGCCCAAATTGTGGCAGTCGTCAGTTTGCGCAACAATCTGATAATCATACTCAGCCGCCAAGTGCCTATAATGCCTATGACGCGCCTCAGACCTCTCAGGTGACCCAGCCAGAACATTCTACTTGGCAAAGTTATACACCAAATCCATCTGCAGGCAATTATCAACCGACCGATATGCCAGCTGTGCAGGCTAGTCAACCCATGCAGCAACCTGCTCAAGCAATCTATGCGCAGCCTAATTATGAACAGCCTGATATTGCTCAGGCGTCAAATCCACCCGCACAACCCACTGACTATGCGACTTCTTATGTCGCTCCTGCAGTGCAACCCCAACAACCTAGCCAATACCCAACACCAGCAGTCAGTCAACTCCCTTCGACCGCGCTGCAGACTCGTAAGCCGGCTTATACCATGCTGTATGCAGGTTTTGTGCGCCGCGCATTGGCGTATCTATTTGATTTAGCGTTAGTGAGTTTATTATTGGGATTGGCTTACCAATTATTGTTGCCGCAGATTTTACCGCAGCTTGGCATTCGTGGGTTTACCGATAAAACGCTTGCCTTGATAGCGTATGGATTTTATTTGTTTTATATGACGTTATTGACCTGTTTGGGACGACAAGCAACGGTGGGCAAGGTGATTATGGGTATGTGGGTGTTTGGTATGCAGGGTCAACGGGTTAATTTTTTCCATGCGCTGATTCGAGAAACGCTCAAACTGATTTTGCTGCCATTTGGTTTTTTGATGTGGTTTACCGCCCGTAAACAAACGCTGCATGATTTAATCGCACGCACGGTGGTGTTGTATGACCCCAATTAATTTTTAAACAGGGATAGCAATAAAAAAGTTAATCAATTTGGAAAACCCCATGCTAAACATAGTGAGTCGTACAAAAGCCAGCAAAAAACCCAACGCCAAAGCGCAAACGTTGAGCGAAATCATGATTTTAGCGGTGGTATGGCTCCTGTTAATTGGGGCGTTTTTACTGGCAGATTACGCCCATTCGCCCAAACTGCAGCGTTATCAACTCGAATTGATGAGCTATACTGAAGGCATCGCCAAACCGCAACTGCTCAGCAAGTATTGTGGCGACAACGTTATTACTAATCTGTATGACAACCGTAATGACCCCAACTATGGCATGACTCAAGCCTGTGCCCAAGCCAGTCAGCCCACACAATTAATGAGTGAGGCAAAGCAACATTTTGCCAAAACCCAACAATCCTTAGCGGCCGCATGGCAAGCCCAAGGCAAACAGCAACGCCAAACCGAGCTGGTTGAAAATGAAACCGAAGTGAATTTGGGTGGCGACAAACTCAGCAATCGCCAAGATTGGCTACACCTTAATGCTAGTGGGCAACTCGATAGTTTAAACAACCTAATGGCGGTGAAAACCGATAAATTATCCCCTGCCGACCAAGCCAATTTTGCGGTGTCATTGCTTGCGGTCGCCGATGGCAATCGACGTTTTGCCTACAATCGCCTGTTTAGCAATCAGCCTACTATTGCCAAACTGTTAAATCAATCAGCAAACGATGTTGCTAGTATCTATGACGCCAATAACAACCAACAAAAAGCCCTGCAAGCGAACAATTTACTGCCGTTAATTGGTACGCCCAAACACTTAGGCATGCTCACTCAGGTGTGTATTTGGTCGTGGGTGACGTGGGGCTTGCTATGGCTGTCGCGGCGTAAGCATTGGCTGGAAGTATTACCGATAGCCATCACTGTGTGGGGGTTGGTCATTGCCGGCGTTAGCCATACGGTGATATTGCCGATGATGGTGGGGGGCGTACTGTTTTGCGTCGGCGTGCTACTGAGTGTATTGACGATTTTTTCACCCATGCATCAGTAGATGGAAAAATTCCCCGACAACCGTGCCATGCTATCATCCGCGTGGATTTATCCGTTGTTTGTAGGCTTTGTGACCTTTGGCTTGATGATTTTATTTGATTTAAGCACCCGTAGTTATTTGTCACTGCGTTATATTTTTCTCAATCATTTCAAAGATTTGTTTTGGTGTTTTGTGTTTATTAGCCTGGCTCGCCCGATTAGTAGTTTGCTGAGTTGGGGGCTAAAAACGATGGTCGCCAATAACTTACTACACAGCAGTTGGGGTAATATCAAATCGGCGATGACTAAAGCGCGTGTGTGGCTACTTGCCTTTGCGGTGGGCTATCTGGGCTTGGCAGTTTTTATTCACAGTGACAGCGCGAAAGTCGCTGAACTGTCAAAGATTTGGCTGATGGTGTTTTTGGGCGTGTTTTTGGCGATTAACCAACGCGGTTTGATTAATCATCTGTTTTTCCGCTCCAAAAAAATGACCCTGCTGCTTGCTTTTGCGGTGGTGTTGCCGTTTATCGCGCTGGGTATTGCCAATGAAAAAGGCACCATGCTGGTATTTTTGTTTTTGTTTACCTTTTTGGTGGGCGTGGCGCTATCCAACAAAATTTTCCAAATGGGCGGACGGGGTTATATTTTGGGCGTGTTGTCAAGTACCGCGATTTTGCTTTTGCTGATGATGGTATTGGTGAATTTAAGCGGGTTTGATGCGCGCACTGCCGAGCGGGTTAATGCGTGGGTCAATCCGTTTGTGGCGAGCAACGATCAGATGGCGATTTTGCATTGGTTTCGCGATAGTGTGCCAATGATTGGCTATGGGTTTGGCGATATTCCGTGGTGTGGTTATCATTTGTCGGGCTGTCAGGGCGTGCCGCTACAGATGCAAAGTGACTATACCATTACCTCGGTGATGGCAGTGGTGGGTATCGGGGCCAGTGTGGTGCTGATGATGGTGTATTTTGCGTGGCTTGCGCTCATTGCCCGTCAGCAGATGGCGTTCGCCAGTGAGCAGATGAAATCACGGCTGTTGTCGGGTGGTTATTTTTTGCTGGCGTGGGTGATTTTGCTGTGGGTGGTGATTACAGTGTTTCAGGCACTTGTCACCATTTCGGGGAATTTAGGGATTTTACCGCTCACGGGGGTGACGTTGCCGTTTTTAAGTTATGGCACCAGTAATTTATGGCTCAATAGTATTATGCTCAGTTTGGCGCTGTTTCAGCCAAAGTTGATGTTGGACGGCAATAAACCGTATGCTCAATAACTTATCCAATTGTAGAAACGTCAAATTTTAGTAAGGCTTGCAGAAATTAAAGGTTCAAAATGACCGAAAACCAGACCCCGAAAGACGAAAACAGTCAAGAAACTATGAACAGTGGCAAGTTAGAAACTGTCCAAAACATAGATTTGGACAATCCATCACCGACTGATAGTATCAATGACTTAGATGATCGCGAAACTGCGATGCCTAGCAACTCGTCTAAAAAAGCCAAAACAATTAAAGATGACAGCCGTCCTGCCAGTTTTCGGGTTTCTCAAGCGCTTTACAAAACCATTTTGACCAACTTACAAGTGATTTTGGTGGTGTTTGTTGTCGGTCTTATCGGCTGGGTGGCGTGGTATCTCTCGCCCTTAACCGCCTCAAATACCACGTACAATGCAGAGGCGAATGAAAACGCCGTGTCACTTGTCGTTGACAACCTGGGTATGGCGGATGTGGTCAACCAAGCCAATAGCCAAAATACTAATACCCAAAGTGCAAACGCTAATCTATCAAGTTCGGTTAACGCCACGCCTGCCAAAACGTGCGATTTAACTCAGCCAAAAAACCAAGCCCGTTTTACCGACAGTATCAACCGAGTCAATCAAAGTCTGCTCAGCTTGTATCAGCAAAAACGTCTAGCCAACCAATACCAACTGCAAACTGCCAGCCTTTGGCAACAAGCCTGTGAGCAACATATCAACGAAGACGCGTTAGCCTTTGCGCTAAAAACGCTTGCCAGCCCTGAGCGATTGTTGCAGCTACAATGGCGAGAACAACAGCCCAATCGCCGCAATCAAAACGACCCCAATGTCGCCCATATGCCAACCAATTGGCTCACCCAAACCAACCCTTGGTATGGGCTACCGGGCTGTGTGTACATCAAAACTGCCAAAACGGCAGACAATCAGACAGGCTACCTGTACGTCGATAATCGTGGCAATACCACTGACACAGGTGACGTTGACCCATTAACCCAGCTTTGTAATAACCCTAGATTGATTCCGGTGTCAGTCAAATCCTTATTGGCTAAATCATTGACGGGGGCGGCGACTTTACCCAATGCACCAGCGTCTGACCCAAACAATGCTTTTACTAAAACCAAAAACGATATTCAAAACCAAGCCAATGGCGTGCTGCAAACCCTACAAGACAAACCCACGCAAGACCCGAAAAAACGGATTGCCTCCACCAGCAAAACCGAGGTTGCTTTACCGACCAATCTAGGGTTGATGTATAGCGAATTGTCCAACATCCACGCCAGCCATTTTGACCGTCAGTTATTGGACGCTTATCAAAGCTACCAACAAAAAAATGATCAACGCAGCTGGTGGCAAAAACTCACGGCACCGCCAATCAATAGTATCAACGTCGATGGCTCGAATATCAAAATCGGCTACAACATGGCGTTAACCTTGGAGCCTGCCGTACAGACCACCGCCCAGCAAGTAGCGGATTGTGTCACCAATAGCCCCAATGGCGCGGACTGTAATAGCGTGCTGTCGCCTGCGTTGCAAAACGTCGCCAATGGCATGTATGAGAACGCCTTGGTACGCAGTATCGGTATCGCGGTGATTGATGTCAAAACCCAAGGGGTGCTTGCCCTTGCTAGCGCTGACTCCAACTGCTACCGTGCCGATAATGGCGATACCACAATTAAGCCCACAGGTTGCCCGATACTGTGGAAAAAAGACTGGAGCAAGCAAAATCTCATGAACCATGCGTTATACCAAACCGTGTACCCAGGTTCGACCGTTAAAACCGTACAAGCATTGGCACTGGTGCGAGCCAATCCACGGTTTAAAAATATGCAAACCCCTGAAGCACAATATCTCAAACAAGTGATAGCAAGCTCATCTACCGAAAAAGTGGCGAATTTTTTATATTGTCAACGCACGACCAGTGCGATGTCATTGCAACGTGACCGACAAGGCGTTTGCCAAGGTATGCCCGCCTTTAAAAAAGCCAGTGATGACATGGGCTGGAGTGTGAATTGTGCCGATAAAGGGGGAGTGAATTGCGGATTTAAAGATTTACTGTTTGGTAAAGCCTATAATAGCGACCCGATGCTACAAAGCCGCTATTTTTCAGGTGTACTGCTCACCGATGGTAAGCAAGATTACACCACCAAACAATTACAATTTACCGAAAGCCAAGTGGCAAGCTGTGTCAAAGCCAATGGTGGACGTATGAACGGGGCGTGTCGTCAAGGGGGCGATATGCTCAATGCCAGCATGAACCAAGTGTTTGGCGCAGGTAATGCCAAAACCTCGGTACTGGGTGTGTCGGATATGTTTGCCAATCTGCTGATTGCCGATAATGGCGCGACCCAGCGTCGCGGCGTGCATTTAATTGAGGATTTGTGGGGCGTCAATCAAATTCCGCTGCGCCCTAAAGCCTGGCGAGGCGATGCCCAAAGTCAAGAGACAATGACCACAGCTACCAGCCAACTCGGCGCCATGCCACTGGGCATCAACCAATCTGACGCCCGTGGTGCGCTCAATTTATTATCAGGTACGCTGCTAGCAGGCACAGGTTTGGGCGGCGGCAACGGCACAGCTTTTGCTGCCTGTAACCAAGCGATTGGTAGCTGTACATGGACACAGGGCGTGATGGTGGGCAAAACAGGCACACCCGGCTTTAATTATCCCACCCGCCAAAACGGTCGTAGCTTCTATACCCCCAATGTCACCGTCAGTATGGTGGCAAATCTGTGTAACAATGCGGACATTCGCGCAGGCAAAACTCAGCCATCGGTGGCGTGTTATGCTCGTCCGTATAAATGGTTTGTCTATGGGCTAAAAGATAAAAATGGCAAATGGGATAAAGCGGTAGCGGTATTGGTTGAACGCAACTGGACTAAAAATGGCTTGGTCGATGACCCCCGCGATGGCATTAACCGAGCGGTACAGGCAGGCATGGTGTTAGCCAAACAGATGTATCAAAGCTCAGCGATTAGCCATCCTACCAGCGCCAACCCAGTGGCTAGTCCAGTGACTGAGGCTGAGCAAGCTGTTAAAAAAACACAAACCCATCAATAAAAAATTTCACCATTAAGAGTAAATTATGGCTTACATCACCACCAATCACCGTTTTATCATTGACGACAAACACCCAAGCGATGTGTTTGATGAAATGGAAAATTTCTTTAGCCTATACACCACCGCCATTGATGACTTACAACGGGTGAGCGTTCAGCTCTCGGTGCCGACGAGTTTTGATATCATTGCCAATAAGAAAATGGCAGAAAGCTACCGACAATTTACCCAATCGCTTAAATACACCATGCCTGATATTCATATATTGCCGATTAAAACCCATGCCGTCCAAACAGCGGATGACGACGACACAGCCAGCGAAGCAGATAATTCGGTCATTTTGTTGATTCAACGGCTTGACGGCTATGCCCTAGATGACGAAGACGAAAAAACCAGTCTGTATCCCAGTCTATATAGAAGTGTGTTAGGGCGACTGATACCACGATTTGCCGAAGAAAAATCTGCTACAGGCCACTACCCTGAACGCGCCCCAATCACCTTGCCTGAGCCTATTGGGCAACCAGCACCTTCAGCCCCGATAACTGTATCACCGCAGCATCCAACCCAGCCTGTTTCGCCACAACCGCAGCCTACTCAAGCTTATCAAACGCCTGTGCAACCAACAATACCGCCTTCAAACCCCAATCCAGTGCCTGCGGTTGCGCCGATGCAGTCGCCGCTGGTGAATACTGAGCCTATGCCATCTGTATCCTCTAAGCCACAACCTACGAGGGTACAACCGCCAATTCAAACGGCAACAGCCGCGCCCAAGCCGATGGTAACTGTGTTGCCAAACATCCAAAAATCTGCCAAGCCGTACCAAGATTTATTGACCGATGCGATTATGGCAGCGGCGAAACAATGGGTGGATAAATCCCAAGTAATTACTCAAATCACCTTAAAATCCAATGATGGACTGACAACCGCGATGGTGGAGCAATTATTTAGCAGTTTTAACCATGCCCATGAGCCCACCCATACCCCGCATGATGCCATTGATTTGGTATCTTACGGTTATGAAGTATTAAAACCCAATCTTGCCAAAATTGGGGTAACCTTGTCCGACGAAGCGCAATTTGGGTTAAAAGCCAAAGTGCAAGCCACGCCAACTGATATCGCACGTTTGCAAAAAGGTGAGGTATTTAGCAATGAGATTAAACTGGGCGTTAAATTCATGACTCAGACTCAGGTACAGCCAAACTCAAATCATCATATCCCAGCAAGCCCGCCCGCTTTTAGTACTGCTAGTACTTCACCACGCCAAGCGCAAAGCAAACTGCCGCAGTTGAACCAAAATCTGCAGCAGATTGTTTTGACCATAAAATCTGTGGATGGGCTAGGAGAGCGCCAACAAAAAGTACGCGAGTTTCCGATTGTTTTTGCCAGTCGCGAGGCACAAATCGCGCATGCCTTACGTCTATTTGCCGCCAATGACCTAAAGCCTGCCAGTGGCGTGTATTTTGCGATTGTCGAATCTCAAGGGCAGCTGCTGATTGATGAGATTGATCCCAACATCAGCATTACCCGAAACGGTCAACCCATCAACCGACATGATGTTTTGCTGCCCAATGATGTGCTAAGCATTAATCATGCGATAACTGTGCAGTTGTTGTTAACTCAATAAATGGGCATAAAGTAAAAAAGAAGCGATAAAGTGATTTTTTAAGATGATAGATTTAACATGATACAGCGCGGCATGAAACCCAGTAAGTTATATTTACCCCATGATAAGTCGTTTGTGGGTGGGCGGCTTATCGATTATTTGGCAGCGCATTTTTCTCATATCAGTTTGGCAAACTGGCAACGACGATTTGACAGCGGTTTAATTAGCCTTGAGCGTGGTGAGCCGCTCAAACAAGATTCACCCTATTTGGCAGGACAAACTATCTTGTACTATAGGCAGGTTGAAAATGAACCCATCATTCCATTTGAGCCCAATATTCTTCATTTGGATGAACATTTACTGGTGGTCGATAAACCGCATTTTTTACCCGTCACACCGTCAGGTCACTATGTCAGCCAAACCCTACTAGCCAAATTAAGAAATCATCCAGACTTACAGCAGTTAGCCGTGAATGATATTTCACCCTTGCATCGGTTGGATAAAGACACGGCAGGCGTGATGTTATTATCGGTTAATCCAAGTAGCCGCGCTTGCTATCATGCGCTGTTTGCCGATAGACACATACACAAAACTTACCACGCCATAGCACCGACTCGCAGCGATTTAAGTTATCCCTTTCACATTCATTCCAGACTTGAGCGTGGCGAGCCGTTTTTTTTGACCAAGACGGTCGAAGGTGAGCCAAATGCGCACACTATGGTTGAATTGATTGAAAATAACGGGGCGTTTAGCTTATACCGATTAACCCCGGTGACAGGCAAAAAACACCAATTGCGGGTGCATATGGCAAGCTTAGGTATGCCGCTGTTAAATGACAATTTTTATCCCACTGTCAAGCCTAAAGGTACAACCGATTTTGCAAAACCGTTAAAATTGCTGGCAAAATCCATTGCGTTTATTGACCCTATCACCCAGCAAGCAAGGCGTTTTGATAGTCAGCTACGGCTGATAAAAAAATCTAACTGATTGATTTATTTAATTTTTATCATTTCTTTAAGCTGTTCACTGGCAAGTTTGACATCTTTTTGCCCCAAAATTGCAGAAACGACTGCTACACCGTCAATAGACGTTTCGGCAGCTTGCAGCGCTTGTTGTAAGGCGGGCAGAGTGGAGTGATTGATACCACCAATGGCGACAATCGGAATCGTTACCGCTTGTCGTATTTGAGTTAGGCTCGCTATGGTGACTGTTTGGGCATCTTGTTTGGTAGATGTGGCAAACATCGCGCCAACGCCCAGATAGTCTGCGCCGTCTGCTTGCGCTTGGATGGCTTGCTGGGCGGTGCGCGCGGAAACCCCAATGATTTTATCTTTGCCTAAAATTTGCCGAACCACGCCACACGGCAAATCACTTTGACCGATATGCACCCCATCTGCCTCAACTGCGAGAGCGATATCGACACGATCGTTAATCAGTAATGGCACGTTATAGCGGTGGCAAATCGCTTTGATACGCAGCGCGCGCTCATAGAACTCTTTGTTAGCAATCGCTTTTTCTCGAAGCTGCACCAATGTCACGCCGCCCAATATCGCCTGTTCAACAGCTTGTTCAAGCGTTTGCTGTTGCAAGCAATGGCGATCTGTGACCAAATACAGCCGATAATCAGCACGGTTATGCATCATGTTTGCCTTCCCATATCATATTGACATGCTCAATGCCGTCTTCAAGGTAACAGTCACCTTGTATACAAAAGCCGAGCGCTTGATAAAAGTGTATCAGATAAGTTTGAGCAGCGATAAAAATCGGCTGGTTAGGGTAGTATTGCTGGCAAATTTCAATGGCTTTTTGCATCAAATCACGCCCATAATGATGACTCCGAAAATCGCCAACCGTTAACACGCGACCAATCGCGACATAACCCAAATAATGATAATCAGGTGGGATGATCCGCGCATAACACGCCAGATTATTATCAATAAAACCCTGTAAATGCCAACACACCAAGTCGGTATCATCAATTTCTGGATATGCGCAATGTTGCTCTACAACAAACACCTCACAGCGCGCCTTAAAAATACCATACAAGGCTTGTGCTGATAACTGTGGCAGTAGATTGAGTTGAAACGTTAGCATACGAATAAATCAAACGGATTGAACATCTGCATTATTTTAGACTGGCTTGGCTGTCGATAGTATGCCATTTGACCATTTTTTTACCCAATAACGGTAAGCAAAACGAAGGCAATTGGTACGCGCCAATCAGCGGTAAAAACATCGCACCCATAAACGGTGTGGTGATGGTGTACGCCAATAACACATTGCGACCACCGCACGCCAGCGCAGAAATAATGGCGTTTTCATAGCCAAAGCGGCGGTATAAAAAATAGGCAGAAAAGTAAAATACT
The DNA here is from genome assembly GCF_032069585.1 of Moraxella sp. CTOTU48268. Classification (NCBI taxonomy): domain Bacteria; kingdom Pseudomonadati; phylum Pseudomonadota; class Gammaproteobacteria; order Moraxellales; family Moraxellaceae; genus Moraxella; species Moraxella sp. CTOTU48268. Next base: position 12,068 of record NZ_DAMALV010000004.1, on the reverse strand, counting down.
AACGACAAGGCAGTGCCCAAACCAAACAAGCTTAACGCCTGCATGGGATTGGTGTCAAAGGTATGTCTAAAACCCGACATCAATCCAAGCGGAAACATCATCAGTAGAATAATGTTAAACTTGGCAATTTTTGGATAATAAATATTGAGCGTATCACGGGGAATGTATTGGCGTGCTGCGACCGCCAAAATCATAGGGGCAATAATGTAAATCAACAGCCGCTTAATGTACAGTACAAAGTCTAAATGGGCGTCCTTGCTGCCAAGTAACCACAATATCACCAGTAAGCTAACAGGCATGACCAACGTGGCTGTGATGGTTTTTGCCATGGCTAGCAGTGCATCAAAACCAACTGCATTCACAATGGCGCCCGTACCAAATAGCGGTGCGGTGGCTGACAGACCCGCGATAGCCAACAACAAATCACCACGGACACCCAATAAATAAGCAATCAAGGTCATCGCCAAGCTCATTAGCGCACTTTGAAATATAGCAAACCCCCAAACATATTGGGTCGTCATGCGTCTAATCAGCTGGGTTTGGTCAATGCCCAACAAGGTAAAAAACATCAAGAAAAATAAAATCTGCGGCAGAAGCCCAAGGACAAAATGCGACAAGTCAGGAAATATAAATCCAATCACACCAAACAATGGCATAAAAATTGTACTGTGACGGGCAATAAATCCAATCATGATAAATCCTTGGCGATTTTAATGATAAACAAACAAACGATAAATAAATAATTAGTGAGCATACTACTCATTATTGATTGATAAATGCAAATGGTTTTGCTGCTAATTATCATTTCATCATTAAATTAATCACTGTGCCATACATCTCGTTTTTGACGCCGATAGCTTTTATTTCGCATAATGTATATTATGTTAAATGAGGGCTACCTTATACTAACTTCATAAAAGATTATGAATTACCAAAACCAAATAAATCCTAGTTGATTTATAGGTATTTCTTATATAATATTATTTATATAAGAGACACCGATAAATATATTCATAAATTCATTGGAGTGTGTGAAATGCTTTTAATTAAATCTATTAATACATTTGAGTCAAAGCCAATAAGTTTGCTGATAGACTCAACAACTACCCTACCTTGTTTATATCCAATGCTTTATACCATTGGTGGATTACGTTTTAAAAGTGAATCAACACAACAATCTTATCTAAAAGGGATTAAACAATGGTATGAATTTTGGCAGGAGAAATACCAAGAATCATTTTGTAAATATTTCTATGTGCATAAATCAAATCCAAAATTAATTACTCAAGCTATTGAAAGTTTTATTCTCTATTTAGAAAACAGTAATTCATCTGACATAAAGTTGATAAGATTAGGTAACAACCAATTAATAAATTACAGTACACTTGCATCCCGTCTTAGAGCAGTCTTAGGCTATTTAGATTATTTATTAGACAATTTTAGCCAAGAATATGGGAAACCTTTAAATTCCGAGATAACAAGATATAAATCTATTATTGCTCAAAAAAATAAAATGGTAGCTAATCTCTCGGCTACACATAATAAAAACCACAAGGCTAAAACAAACTTTAAAAGCCTTACTGAGGAAATGAGAAGTGCGTTGTATACCCTCATTAAACCTATGGCAAAAAAACCATTATTTGTAAATAAGGAAACTCAACTAAGAAACTTTCTAATGGTACATTTACTGGTTAATTATGGGTTGAGAACAAGTGAATTATTACTATTAACTTTGAATTCCATTAAAAAAGATATAAAAACTAATAATACTTTTTTGCTGATAGATGATACTCAGGATAAAACCGATTCTCGTAAAATCAAACCGCACATGAAAAACCAGCAGTCAAAAAGAATAATTCTTTTAGAAAAGCGTGATGATGATTTTATTAAAATGTACATTGAAAATATTAGAAGTAATGAATCAAAAAGTAATATGCTGTTTTTGTCCTTACAACCACCCTACTCGCCTATTAGCAAATCAGGATTTAAAAAAATACTGATGAGTATTAATAATGAAATGCAAAAACAATTCCCCCAATTTTTTGATAGAAATTATGTGGATTCTATTGATAAAGTTTCCGCACATATTTTAAGACATACTTGGGCTTATTTAATGCTTAAACATAGCTATGAATCTTACTCAAAAAACCACAATAATGAACAGTCTTTAAATTTAGCTATTGAAAATTTAAGAAAAATGGCTGGATGGTCACTTAATAGTTCTATGCCTTATTTATATGCGAATAGATTTATATCTGAGAACGCTAATAAATTAAATATCCAAAGAATAGGTAAGATAAATTATGAGTAATACTAATCGAGATCTCGCATTACCCAACCCCCTAACATATCGACTATTTTCCTCTGCTCAATTGGAAAAAATAGATAAACTACATATTCCTACTATAGTTAGGTTTATGCTTGCTGATAGACATGATACAAAGTTCATCAATACTACATTAGATAAATGGGAATTTAAATATGCGGGGCTAAAAAATAATATAAGCTTTGAAGAATTTGATGATTTTGAGAAAAAACTAATAAAGTATATTTTGATATGTTACATTCAAATTAATAGTCCATCTAGTCTTTTTCTTCACTTTAATCATATAAGAAAAACCTTAAATCATCTAAAAAAAGAGAAAGATATTTTTTCTTATGGAACTTTAAAAAGTTTACTTATTCATATATCCAAGGAAGAAAATAGTTCTCCAAAATATTATACAGTTAAATTTTTTCTTAATTTAATGATTTCTGAAGGCTTCGAGTTTTTTGAAGAAACTAATGAAAACGAATTGGATATATTGGAAAGACCTTCCCAATTTAATTCAAATCTGTATTACCAACAGTCTGAGGACAGTATAAATAAGCCTATTATCACAATGATTCAAAATGGCTTTACACGATTGAATTCGGAAATCACTGAAGGTAAGTCTATACCAGAAAATACTTTAAAAAACTCTTCTATCCTTGGAATTATTTATACAACAGGCATGAGACCAGTGCAGTTAGCTAAACTGACTGTTGAAGATATAAAAGAAGATACTTGTTCTGAAACAGGAAAGCCTTTGCGTTTTAGCATACTTGTTCCATATGCAAAGCAAGGACGATATAGTCATTCAAAAATTGCTATTAAACTCCCTGAGGAAGTCGCTAGTGTTATTTTCCAATACATTAAACAATTTGCACTCTCAGAAAGTCATCAATTATTTGATTTGGGTGATAATGCTGTTACTTATTGCACAAACGCAATTAATGAGCAGTTATTTGCGTTTTCACCCATAGAATATCAACATCAAGTTCTAAATGGTGAGTTAATTCAAATTAAATATACCAGTTCTCAATTTCGTCATCATGTAGCCTACTCAATGGCTTTGGGTGGTGCAAGTGCAGAAGATATTGCGTACATATTAGGTCATTCATCTTTAGTAACCGCAAGGCATTATATAACTGCCTCACCGAATCTTGCACAAATTCGAGCAATGGCGTTGGGTAGTAATTTACTTTATCAGCAAATGATAGCTATGCTTATGACTGGTGACATAATCAGCCCTGAGCAAGATGTAGGTAAAAATGTTGTAGGGTTTATTAATAATACTATTCATAAAAATATTGGAAAATGTGGTTATAAAACTAATTGTTTTCTTGAGCCAGTAAGAAGTTGTTATGGATGTGTATATTTTCATCCGTATCAAAACGGTAATCATCAAGAAGTTTTAAATAGCGTTCAAAATGAACTTGAATCAATCATACAAATTTCTGATAGTACATATAACTCATCAAACCCCCTCATTACCATTCATGAGGCGACAAAATTTGAAATAAATTCAGTAATTAAACGTTGTGAGCTAAATAATGAGGTAAATTGTGCCCGTGGGTAATTTAGATAAATTTATAAGCGAACAAAAAGATTATTTTGAGCAGAATCTCCATAAAAATGGTGATAAGTTATGGGAAGATAATTTTTGGTTAAAAGGCACTCAAGGTGCAAGTTGGTTATCCGCACGAGGAAAAGCGAGCATTAGATTTGACGAGATAAATAAAGTAAAGGGTTTGGAAAATATCAGTATAACTCAAGATTACCAAGATTTTTGCAAAGCGATGTTGGTTTATAGCTTTCGTAAAGCAAATTCTGTTGCTTCGCCTCAAAAACTCCAATCAGAACTTTTAGTATTAAAACGGTGGTATTATTCTCTCAAAGTTCTCACTGAAACAACCAATCCAATAAAACTAACAACAGAAGTTATAAATCATGCATTTTCCTTACTAGAACAAACTAATAGTGCTGTCAATTTGCCTGACTATGTTGGTGCTTTCAAAAGAATGCAAGACATTGTAAATAAACAAGGAATTACTGCTAGAAAACTAGACTTTGATGTTGGTGTTAAATATATTAATAAGCAAAATCGAACTCCCAAAGCAAGATTAACCAAAGAACTTCTTGAAGATAAAAATATTGATGAGAATAAGCTTAACGCTGAGAAGCTAATCTCAATTCAGACATTTATTAATATTGCTTCACTTAAAAATCTTTGTCAAAACGATGGTGAGAAGATTCTTTTAAATTTTTTATTCTTATCAATTATTACAGGATTTCGTTCGACTGAAACGATTATGCTTAAAACAGATTGCTTAGTTGAAAAGCCTATCTTAAACCCAATGACGAATGAACCAATAATTGTTAATGGCAATCCTCGGTACAATTTAGGAATACAGTATTATGGTGCAAAAGGAGCTGGCAAGCGGATACATTGGGTTGAACCTTCCTCAGTTACACTTGTGAAAAGTATTGTTAAAAGTATTCTACAGATTACTGAACCATATCGAGTGCATTTACGGTATCTAAGAAATAAAAATTTAAAAGATTTTCTACCCCAATCTATTGATGAAATATCTAATGAGTTTATTGAACTAGATGATTTCATTGACCATTTATTTATCTCAAAACAACGCTCACGAGGGCGAGCTGGTAAAAGGGATGCTATTCTCAAAATATTAAAGAACAGAGATATTTTACCTGGTGAAATTATATCTAATGGACAGAGTGAACAAAAATTTTATAGTAAAACTACCTTAAATCGACTTATAGAATCCACAGCAGATTATAATAGTGATGAACCTATTAATAAAAAATTTGATTATGAAGGTGAATTAATTAATATTCCTTATGAGGACTTATTGTTTATAGCACAGCAAGGTAGTACTACTCTTTCACGTACAATCATTCATAAAGCCATTATTATTCCATTGGATATTCATATTATAAATAATTTTCTAGGCTCAGGTAAAAATAAGTCCGTATTTGAAAAATATGAATTGAGAGATAGTAATAAAAATTTTTCCAAAATTTCTAGTCATATTCCTCGCCATAATATTAATAGTTTCCTAGCAATTGCTGAAATATCAGACCATTTACAAACAATGCTTATGGGGCGTGTCGATATTGAACAAAATAAATATTATCAACATCTGAACGTTAAACAAATTAGCCAACAATCTAGCCTAACTACCAAAATTAGAGATAATCAAAATTTTGTAGATTTAATTACTACTACAGATGTAGCTATTCAAGAATATGAAAATGTATTAAACCCTATCGATGCCGTTTTGGAGTACGGTTTAATGCTTTTTAATGATAAAAAAGATTTAGAAAACAATATCAAAAATAATTTGCATACTTTTGATAGCCGTAATGAAATTTCAACTTTTATTGAGCGGTCTATTGATGATAATTATTTTGACGATATTGCTAATGCTTTTAAAGAAATAAGCGTTTCTGAACCTAATAAGGCAAAGGAATTAGTAGAAACCCACGCCTATCTACACCCCCTACCCTTTGGCTCTTGTATGCGTAATATAACCACTCATGGCTGTCCAAAACGGCTGGCGTGTCAGTCAGGCTTATATTGTGTAAATTTCACAGTTACAGGTCGTATGGGTGAGATTGAGACACTTACTAATATCAAGAATAGACTTATCGAGCAAGGCAAAGCCTTTAAAGATGATTGTGAGTTTAAAATACGACTTAAAGAGCAAATTGTAAATCTTGAACAGTTTGAACGAAAAATTATGATATCGCATCGAAATAAAATTCCATTAAATATATATCAACCACTAGATACAGAACTATCTCAACCAAAAACTTTAGCTGAATTATTTTCACTAGAGTACGAAAAAATCAAAACTGAAGATGAGGAAGATTAAATGTTAAGAGGCAAAGAACTTGATGAAGCCATTGAGAATGAACTTAGATTAATGGTAGCTGAAGGGATTGAGCAATCGCCTATCTCAAATACAGCCTTGCACAAAAGATTGTTTGCCAAGGGATTTGTCAAAGGAGGACTTAGCACATTTAGTACTCAAGAACGTAAAGCGTTAATTCAAAAATATACAACTGAACAGCTTTTGCCATTAAATCTAAAAGAAAAAGAACAACAATTATATGTAAATAAAAAAACACGCGAAGCACTTCTCCAAACCAACCAAGCATTAAAGAATAAAGTCAATAAACTTGAAAGTGAGCTTAATCAAAATACAGCAACACTTTTAGAAATTGCTAATCAAGTCAAACTAAGAACCGATATTGAACTGGATGATTTACTTGCCCCCTATCTAATACCTGAGTTAAAAGCAAAAACTAATCTAAAAATGCTTGATAATAGGTAATTCCTTTTTACAGACATCTCAATTACAAAAGCCTGTATTTTACGAATAAGTTATAATGGGTCAAGTTTTGATGACTTTTGGCTTTGCGAAATAACTTTTAATATTTTATCTTTCTAGGACAAGTAGTGTGTTTATATGAAGAATTTACTTTATAGTACAAATTATGGAAAATTATTAGTTGGAGATTCAATTGAAATATCAAAAAAATATTTAAATCGATTTTATAAAGGTAAATTTCAGTTAATTATTACATCACCACCCTTTCCTTTGAATACTAAAAAAACGTATGGTAATCTACAAGGCAAAGAATATAGAGATTGGTTTGAAAGTCTCGCACCTATATTTAGCGACTTATTAACCGATAATGGTTCATTAGTAATAGAAATTGGCAATGCTTGGGAGTTTAATCGACCTGTACAATCTGTACTACACCTTGAAGCATTAATGGGTTTGGTAAACCATCCTACAGCAAATTTACGCCTTATTCAGGAATTTATCGCCTATAATCCTTCAAGATTACCATCCCCTGCGATGTGGGTGACAGTCAATAGACTGCGTGCAGTTGATAGCTATACACATATATGGTGGCTTGCAAAATCAGATTATCCAAAGGCTGATAACACTAAAGTTTTGAGACCTTATAGCAAAGGTATGCAACAATTATTAAAAAGAGGTTCATATAATTCAGGCACTCGCCCGTCTCAGCACTCTATTAGTGAAAAAGGTTTTCTCAAAGACCACGGAGGTAGTATTTCTCACAATTTATTTGAGCTAGAACCAATTGATGAGGATAGAGACGTTAGACTACCACATAATGTATTAAGCTTTTCTAACACCAATTCTAATGATTTTTTTCTCAAACAATGTAGAGAAAGGGGTATTAAATCCCATCCTGCAAGGATACAATCAGGTCTAATTAGTTTCTTTACTAATTTTCTAACTGATGAAGGGGATTTAATCCTTGACCCCTTTGCCGGTAGCAATACATCAGGATTTGTAGCCGAAAAATTAGAACGAAAGTGGATTGGTATAGAGTTGGATGAAAATTATGCTCGTCAATCAATGATAAGATTTGAAGACCCAACTTTAGATACTAAAATTAAAATTAATGATAACTTTATCTCACAATTAGAAGGGAAATAATCATGAGTGACATTAAAGCGGATATTCTAAAAGTAGCAAGTATTGATATTTTCAAAGAAGGAAAAAAAGAAGAATTATTTGTAGGGAGACCATTTGCTATAGATTATGACAAGGCTCAGATTTTAGTAGCTGACGCTTGGAAACACAGAGTAAAGGGTATCCCACAAGGGGCTTTTCTATTAGCTTTTTATGAAGGTGAAAAGGATGTTGAAGAAGTAGTTTTACTTCGGGCATTAAAACCGACACCACTCCCCACTGATAAAGACATGGTAAGCACCATGATTGCGTACTATAAGGAAGGTACACATACTAGTGGACTTTCAGGTGTAGAGCAAGACAGTAAGCTGGATGATTTCACAAGATATGAGTTTAGCTTCTCAGGGCTTGAATGTCGTGTTTTAGGCACTTTCTATACAACTAAAGATTCATCGGGACGTACTATTACAGAATTTGGTGCAGATTTAGAGAACTTTTACTCTGCTAATAACTATAGTGTGTATAAAGCAACTGGTGATGTTTTATCAAAAATTGTCAATCAACGAGAAGGTGACACTATTGCTGGTAATGCTAATGAGGCAAAAATTGGTAAAGTTAGATTTAGCTCAAGTAGACGTTTTCAAAATGATATAACCGAAAAAAGTGTTGATGTTTGGGTTAATCCAAAAGATTTTGTTGGCAAGAGAACAGCGTTATTTGGTATGACTCGTACAGGTAAATCCAATACAGTTAAAAAAATTATTGAAGCCACTGAAAATATATCATCAAAAGCTCCAAATGTACTTTCAAACACTACTACGGCTCAAGAACCTTTTCTTAAAACAAGTGAACCAAGTTTTCCAGTAGGTCAGATAATCTTTGACGTTAATGGAGAATATGCAAATGCCAACTTACAGGACGAAGGTACAGCAATTTATGAAATGTATGGAGAGAAAGTTACTCGATACTCAGTAATGGAAAAACCATTAGAAGATGGTTTTAAAATTATGAAAGTCAATTTTTATGCTGATGTTACCACAGGGTTTGAATTAATAAAAAACTATTTTGACGAAAATAAAATATCAGGCGACTATGTTAATAATTTTACTGCTGTCGATTTAACACCCCCTGAAGGTGCAGAAGCAAAAAGCTCAGAACAGATTAGATATGAGCGTGTTCAAGCTGCTTACTTATGCTGCCTATATAAAGCTGGATTTAAGCCAAAAGCAAACTTTACTGTCAAATTTACTGGTAATAAAGAAATAAACTATTTTAATCACTTTGGACATAAGCCTACTGAAGAAGAAATTAATCAAGCTGAAAATATCATAGTTCCATCAACAGGATTATCTCTAGAAGAAGCATCCACATGGTTTACAAAAACTTGGAAATTCTATAACGACAATGAATTCTTTAAAAAATATGAACAAAAGAAAGGTTATGAGTGGGCAGATGATGACTTAAAAGCTATGATGATTTTTTTATCAACTTATAAATCACCCAATGAAAAAAACTCCGTTAGTGGCTATAAAAAACTCAGAAACAGAGAGTTGTTAGAGTTACATACAAATTCATCAGATGTATCTTTTGAGGTAGAAATACCTCAACTATTAAGAAAGGGGCAAATTGTTATTGTCGATTTATCACAGGGTTCACCTGTAGTACAAAAACTCTTTTCTGAAAGGATTTGTCGTGGTGTATTTAATGATTCTATGTCTCGGTTCGTTAAAAACGAAAATAATAATTTTATCCAATTTTATTTTGAAGAAGCACACAACCTTTTTCCCAAAAAAGATGAAAAAGATTTAACTGATATCTATAACCGTCTTGCAAAAGAAGGGGCTAAACTTAGTATTGGTATGGTCTATGCTACTCAAGAAGTTAGTTCAATTAGCTCTAACATCTTAAAGAATACCCAAAACTGGTTTATTGCTCATCTTAACAATGATGATGAAATGAAAGAGTTGAGAAAATATTATGATTTCTCTGACTTTACTGAATCTTTAATTAAATTCAGCTCTAACAATGATAAAGGCTTTGTAAGAATGAAAACTTATACCAATCCCTTTATTGTTCCTGTTCAAATTGATAGATTCTCAGCTAAAAAGAATTAAGGTAGACACATGGGAACAACTAGTAGAAGTGGTAAGCCGAATGAATGGGCTGCAAAAATAAACCATACCCATATCATCAAAGATGAAATGGTTAATAACTTTTTAAGTAAATGCTCCTTTCCTAAAGAGGTTGAAAATATAGAAGAAATTAATACTTTAGTAGAAGAAGTTGATGACACTATTGAAAGCCCTATCAAATTTATATTAGCAGTTGATGGGGGTTATACCAATATTGAAATCAATAAAAACTTTCCAACTTCGGAAATTGCATTTTTTCAGTTTGGTGCTTTAAATTTTGCTAAACAAGACTTGTTGAATCTTTCAGAAAAACCTTTCATTTTTCCTGAAGATATGCAAAAACTTAATGGTTTGCAACGTTGGAAATTAACTTTACCAATCAAAAATATTAACTATGATAACTCTACATCCCTTACTCACGCCTTTAGGAAGGCATTATATGAGTTTTTCATGGCTGGCGAGCGGATAGATGATAAGTTAATAGAAACCGTAAAATGGATTATTTTTGAGCAGTATTCTACTACTAAGTCAGAAACTTATATACTTGGCTCAAATCCATATAATAAAAATGTAGATGAACCTACAAGAATAGAATTAAAACTTAGTGAAATGTCAAAAGATTATACTTGGGAAACCGAATATGGAGTTATTTATCTAACTGATGTTTTTAGATTACACGAAGCAATTGATGATGATTTTGGGGCATCAGGGGTATTGGGTTATGTAACTAGATTAGTAGAGCAAATGATTCTATTTTACTTCATTCACTTCATCTATAAAACAAAACCAAATATGCTTAAAGAATATCTGTTTATTGCGGATGGAGCATTAAGTTTTGCAGGGCAAACTGCCACCATGCACAAATATGTGCGTAAATTATGTACTTTCTTGCAGAATACGGAAGACTTATTTTTAGTAGGTATAGAAAAAAGTGGAGCATTCGTAGACCATATCTACAAAATCAGCACCGTGGATACCCCAAAAATTTATTCTAATCCTTCATTGATAGAATCCGTACAAAACCTTGAATCAGATAAGGTAGTAACTTCTCAAAGATTTCTTGGGAAAAACCATTATTTGATTCTAAATAACAACTATATGTTCAAGTATATTTTGATTGGTGACGAAAATAAGACATTGTATGGAGACACTTCTTATTATAGTGGTAAGGTACTATTCCATGCAAAAAATGGTCAAAAGATAGTTTTAACTGTGCCAATTAGAAGTGCTAAAATTTATGGGTATAAAAGAAATCCGAGTAATCTTCATGAGTTTTTAGATAACAAACTGGATTTAAATGAATCACCACCAAAAGATGAATACAAGAATTTAGATATCATTTTAAAAAATATTTATCTCTTAAAATGTGATATGTATGATAATTCTATTGTACCAATTGCATTAGCGAACAAGTTAGTTTCGCTTTCAAATGTTCCTAGCCAGATGCTTTTAGATAAATTTGCTAGCGAGGCTATCTCAAAGTGAATATTAAATTTCATCATTTTTTAAAAGTAATGTGAACAAGGGTAGTAAATGAATATATATGATGATTTTTTTAAAGGCATTACGCCAGAAGAGTGGGAATTTTTTGCTACAGATTTTCTTTCATCATTGGGTTATATAGTTATTGAACCACCAGCTAGGGGTGCTGATGGTGGTAAGGATGCTATTGTCGAACTTAATGGCATGAGATATATAGTAAGTTGCAAACATTTTATATTTTCAGGCAATTCTGTTAGTGTCGATGATGAGAAATCTCTTGTAGAAAGAATTATTCAACACAATGCAGTTGGTTTTATAGGGTTTTATTCCACAATTATCTCGCAAGCTTTACAGGATAGATTCATAGGATTGCAGCAAAATTCTAATTATGATTTTAGAGTTTTCGATAAACATCAAATTAGTAATTATATATCGAATATGAATTCTCTTATGATTCAGAAATATGGACAACTATTTAATCATAATTTTGTAAATCCTAATATCTCAATGTATCTCCCATTACCATGTATAGTGTGCGGTAAAGATATACTTGCTGATGATATGCCTCGATTATCTCTAGCAGGCATGGCTTTGAACACTCAAGGTAGGTATATGTAAGGTACTCCCCAATGTCTAGACCAAATAATCACAAAATTAAGATAGAATTGG